>JACCTQ010000017.1 GCA_013812265.1 Actinomycetota bacterium | reverse complement strand
GGAAGGATCTTCGTCCACCAGCACCATCGCGAACACGACCGACATCACCGGCTGCAAAGTCAGTACGACGGAGCTGAGCGCGGCCGTGAGACGGGGAAGCGCCGCGGCGATCAGCAGCCACCCGATTACCTGCGAAGTGAGCGCGAGCACGGCCAGCCAGCCGTGCTCCGGCCAGGACGGGCGCAGCTCGAGCTCGCCGAGCGCCAGGCCGATGGGAAGCGTCGCGACGGCAGCGGCGAGCGTCGCGTGGAAGAGCGCGCCCCCCGACCGCCGGAGGTCGGCCGAACCCGCGCGGAGCACGAGGAGGAAGCCCGCGTAAGCAATGGCCGTGAGCAGGCCGAAGAGGACTCCGAGCGGCGGGTCCTCGCCGTAGGCATCCGCGCCGACCACGCCGGAGATCAGGACCACGCCGGCGAGCACGATCGGGACGGCCGCGATCACCCGTGATGCCGGCCGCTCGCGAAGGATGAGCCAGGCGGCGATCGGGACGAGCACGACCTGGACGTTTCCGAGCACCGTTGCGAGGCCCGCGCCGACGGCGGCGATCGAGTGGTGCCACAGCACGAGATCGGCCGCGAAGAACACGCCTGCGACCCAGGCGAGCGTTCGTGCGCGGCGCCCGCGCGACCCGTAGCGTCGCCGCTCCCACAGGGCGAGGGCGGCAAGCGGCGGGATGGCGTACGCGCAGCGGTAGAACGCCGCCGTCGAGGGCGTCACGTCGGCGAGGCGGACGAGGATGGCGGAGAAGGCGATGCACACCGTCCCGGCGATGACGAGCAGGAGTGGCCGGGCCGTTATGTGCGGGAGGGCACCTCTGCCGGCGGCGTAAGCGCCGGAGCGGCCCAGGCGGCGGCGGACTGTGGCTAGCGCGGTGCCCATTGGATTTCGGTCGCGGTACTCGACGGGCGCGCCGGGAGTGGGGCTGCGTTACTCCGGTGGAGACGGAGAGTGCCCGGGCGGTCCCGTGACCGTAGCAATCGAAGCTCGATAGTTGCGGCGGCAGGTCGCCGGTGGTTACGTAAGCTGGGCGGGTGAGCGAGATGCGCTTCGACCAGCTTGGCGAAGATGGCCCCGACGTCTCCGTCGTTGGCCTCGGCTGCAACAACTTCGGCGGTCGCGTCGATCGCGCCGGTACGCGTGCCGTGGTGGAAGCGGCGCTCGACGTGGGCATCACCCTCTTCGACACCGCTGATACCTACGGGAACGGCGGAGGCAGCGAGACCTTCCTCGGCGAGGCGTTGAAGGGTCGGCGGGATGAGGTCGTGCTGGCGACGAAGTTCGGCCACGCGATGCCCGGCGCCGACCCGAGCGTCGCGCGCGGCTCGCGGGACTACATTCGGTCGGCCGTGGACGACTCGCTTCGGCGGCTGCAGACAGACTGGATCGACCTCTATCAGTACCACCGACCGGACGGCGTGACGCCCATCGAGGAAACGCTCGGGGCGCTGGACGAGCTGGTAGATGAAGGGAAGGTCCGCTTCGTGGGCTCCTCGAATTTCTCCGCCGAGCTGGTCGAGGAAGCGGACGGGCTCGCACGGGAGCGGGGCTGGGCCCGCTTCGTCAGCGCGCAGAACGAGTACTCACTCGTCGAGCGCGAGGCCGAGGAGGAGCTGCTCCCGGTGTGCGAGCGTTTAGGAATCGGCGTGCTGCCCTATTTTCCCCTTGCGAGCGGCCTCCTCACCGGCAAGTACCGGCGCGGACAGCCGGCTCCGGAGGGCGCGCGCCTTGCGGCCAGCCCGGAGCGGTTGAAGGACGAGGTTTTCGATCGGGTCGAGGCGCTCGAGCGTTACGCCGAGGAGCGCGGCCGGTCCCTCATCGAGGTGGCGATCGCCGGCCTGGCCGCGCAACCCGCGGTGGTTTCCGTGATCGCGGGCGCTACGAAGCCGGAGCAGGTTCGGGCCAACGCCGACGCGGGCGGTTGGGAACCGAGCCGTCAGGATCTCGACGGGCTCCGGGAAGCGCTCGGCGCGTAGCCTGGCCCGTGGTGGCCGACGAACCGGCGGTGGTGACGCTTGTCCCGTATGACCCGGCGTGGCCGCGACTGTTCGAAGCCGAGCGAGCGCACTTGGAACTCATACTCGACCCGTGGCTCGGTGGAGGTGCCCACCATGTCGGGTCGACTGCGATTCCGGGTATGTCCGCGAAGCCGGTGATCGACATGATCGCCGGAGTACACGACCTCGAAGAGTCGCGAGCCGCGTTTGAGCCGCTGGCCCAACTGGGCTACGAGTTCACGCCGCATCGCCCGCGAACGCACCACTTCTCCAAACCGCGCGGTGCGCCTTGGTCGGCTGTGACGCACAATCTCCATCTCACCGAGGTCGGGACCGACCTGTGGCGTGAGCGGCTTGCTTTCCGCGATGCCTTGCGCGCTGACCCGATGCTGGCCGCCGAGTACGACGCACTCAAGCGTCGGATCGCGGCGGAGTACGGGTCTGATCCCGGCGCGTACACGGTTAACAAGCGACCGTTCGTGGCGAGAGTCCTTGCCGGCGCAGGGATACAGATCCCGGCGGCGAGTCCACGCTAGTGGGCTTCGGGTCGATGCCCGGGCTGTGGCAGAAGAGCCAACACCTCGTCGAGCGTTTGCTCGTCTGCCTGCCCGCGCTCCAGCCTGGGTGAGCGGTCGAAGATCCAGGCTGCTGCGCGATGGAAGCCGTCTGGGAGCCCCGCCGCGGCAAACGTGGACGCGATCTCCTCCATCTCGGCGACCCAACGCCAGCCTTTAGTGCTGGCGGAGCGTGCCGCGCCGAGCGATCGTCCGGGCAGCTCCGGGAGCGAGTCGCGCCACTCGTCCAGAAGAGTGGGCTCGACGCCTTCGGCACGCGCGACCGCGCGGATCCCGAGCAGCAGCGCCGCTGTCCCTTTCGACCACGCGGCATAGACCATCTTGAGGGCGGAGGCTGCACCGATCTCGTCGCTGACGACGCGCGCCGCGACCGGTGTCTCGTTGAACAACCCGATGATCAGCGCGGCGTCGGTTCCGGACAGATAGAGCCGTGTCGGATTGTCGGCGGCCGGCGGCGGTCCGATGATCCCGCCGTCGACGAAGCGGCCGCCGCCTGCCGTGATCACGGCGGCGAGCTCACGAGCCGTGGTAGGAGAGACCGCATTCGCGTCGACGAAGATCCCCTGGAAGCCGGCGACCGAGCGAGCGACGTCGAGCGCAGCATGAGGCGGGCACACGGACACGATCACATCCACCCGGCGAGAGAGCTCTTCGGCCGTGCCCACGTCCTCGAGCCCGGCAAGCTCGGCCCGCCGTCGGCTCTCGGCGCTGCGCCCCGACGACGCCCAGAGAACCATTCGCCCGCTGGCCCGGAGCACGCTCCCCACCGCTGCACCCATCTCGCCGGGGTGGAGCAGGCCGGTCACGGCGCCGCCGCCGGCCGGGGCGAGCGGGCCTCCATCCGTGGAGTTCGCCATTGGGTCAGACCCTAAGCAAAGCCTCAATGGTTCCGGAAGTCCACCACAAGGCGGGGCGGTCCATCGAGGGTCAGAACGCGGAAGTCGACACGATCGCCGAGGCCCACGGCCCAAGTCAACACTGCCTCGAAGTCGCCGGTTCGCACCACCTCCCGCACTGTGGACGTGCCGGTCCGCGCGTCGCCGACTCTCCGCGGGCCCTCGTACACCAACTGCCCTTCCCCCGTCTCCTGATCGAACCCCGACGCAGGGTTCATGCGGACGACCACGAACGCTTTGCCCTCGACATCTACAATATTGCCGGAGCCGTCCTCGTGCAGCGGGGGCTGCACGTACTCGACTTGGTAGCCCGGAAGAGCGTTCCGGAACTGGAAGACCACGCGGTCGTATCCTTCGTGGCGCCCGACGGCGACCCGGTTCAAGAGCGCGATCTCGTAGCCGTCGGCTGCTGCGCTGACCGATTCGGTGCCGGCTCCCTCGAGCGGATCGATCCCGCCGCCGTTGTCGGGAGCCGTCGTGGTCGGCGCGGTCGTGGTGGGCGATGTCGTGGTGGACACCGGTGGTGGAGTGACGCCTGGCGCTGCCTCCTCATCGTCCGAGCCAGCACAAGCTGATGCTCCGGTGGCCACGGCAGCAGCGATCACCACAGATGCTGCGAGAACTCGTTTTCCCACGCCCACAGACTAAATCGGCCGCAAGCAATGTGGGAGCAGCCCGTAAGGATTGATGTGCCACTCGCGCTATGGACTTTGGCGGGTATCGGCTATAGCGTGGCGACGATGCAGGTCGTTTTCTCCGTCAGCGACCTCACCCGTGCAGTCCGGTTCTACGAGCGGGCGTTCGGTTGGCCGCGCAACGAGTCGATCGAGTACGCGAACTACGTCGAGTTTCTTCCTCCTGACGGTGGCGCGGTCGGCCTGTACGACCGCGAGGGCTTTGCCGAGACGGTGGGCGCCTACCCGGTGGAGGTGCCCGAGGGTCACGTGACGCCGACGTACCTCTACGTGCGTGTCGAGGACGTGGCGGCTACGACTGGACGGATTCAGGATGCCGGCGGTCGTCCTCTCAGCCCGCTATCGCCCCGCCTGTGGGGCGAGAAGGCCGCCTGGTTCGCCGATCCAGACGAGAACGTTGTTGCCGTTGCCCAGGCGACCTCTGTCGAGCCTTCCGAGCTCGGAAGCGCCGCGCTGTACCGGAGCGACAGAAGGCGAACGGTCGCTCCTCTCCGCGTGGGCGGAAGAGTGTTCGCCGCGCGCCGAAGCGGCTGGCGGCCGCCGACACGCCTCCTGACGCGTTGCCATCAGCTCGTCCTCAGCCTTTCCGGGCCTCGACGAGGAACCGCCGCTCGCGAACGACGAGCGGTGTCGCCGAAGCGTGTAGCTCGGCGAGGCGCCCGCGCTGCTCGCCAACCGAGAACGCCAGCGAAAAGGAGATCATGCGCAGCCACCAGGCGAACGCTCCGACGTCCGCAAAGGTCGTCGTTACCTCAGCCGCTCGGGCTTGTATCACTTCCAACCCGGCCGCCTGGAGCTGAGCTTTGGCGAACTCCGCGGTCCACCCGATGGGCGGTGGCGGCCGGCGGCCAAGCAGCGCGTACACGTCGTCTTCGTTCCGCTCTCCGACCTGCTGGGTCACGAAGCTTCCGCCGGCGCGGACGACCCGCGCGATCTCCGCAGGCAGGTAGGACTCGTGCCGCGAGACGATGAGCGAGAACGACGCGTCGGCGAATGGAAGCGGCGGCTCTCCTGCCCCCGGTTCCTGACCGACGTTGTCGGGAGCCGCAGCCGGAACCACCGCCACGCCGAGCGGCTCGAGGCGTGCAGCGGCAACGGGAAGGTTCGGCTCGTAGCCCTCGGTTGCCGCGACGCGAGCCGGCCGGCACGGAAGCGAGGCCAGCCATTCACCACCGCCGGTTCCGAGATCGAGGAGGTCGGGTGACCTGCGCGCGTGGGAACAGACGAGCGCCTCGAAGTCCCAAGGGGGTCGTTCGCTCCGCGTGCGTCCCTCGAGCCAGGAGAAGTCCCAGCCGCCGATGGGCGCCGCCGCGGCCTCCTCGAGGAGTTTCTCCGCTGTCACGCTGGCGTGGCGGGACGTCTCGTCGGATCGCCGGCCAGCCGCCGACTATCCGGCGTGCCCCGGGTTTCCGACATCGCGGTACAGAGCCTCGATGTTGTTGCCGTCTGGATCGAAGAGATAGGCGGCGTAGTAGCCGGGACCGTAGTCACGATAGCCGGGCGCGCCGTTGGAGCGGAACCCTGCGTCAACGCCTACACGGTGGAACGCGTCTACCTCGTCCCTCGACCGCGTGTAGAAGCAGAGATGGACGCTCTGTGTCGGTGGTGTCCGGGCGACGATGTTCACGTGCGTGAAGCAGGCTTCGTCCTCCCGCTCGAACAACTTCGGAATGTGGAGAGGGGCCAGAACGGTCTCGTAGAAGCGGACGCTCTCGGTGAAGTTGCTCGCGTGCAGATCGAGGTGGTCGACGACAGGGCGCGACCAGTCCCATTCTTCGGGCTTCGCCGGTGTCAACGCCGAAACCCGGCTCGCGTGCCGATAGTGATCCGGGGCCCGGCGCTCGGTGAGAGCCAGCGGAGCACCCGTACGAGATCGGCGCGGCGGAGGCTGATGCAGCCGTTCGTCGGACCACCGGTCTGGGCGTGGAGGAAGATGCCCGAGCCCCGTCCCGGGACGGTGGGGCGCATGTTGAAGTCGACAACGGCGAGATAAGGGAACGCGCGGCTCTCCTTCGACATGTCCGGCGTCGTCGTTCTGAAATTCGGCCGGCGGCCACATCCAACACGCTGAAAGGTGTTGTAGGCGGTCGACGAAGAATCCTCGACCCACCAGTCACCACAGCGGAGGCGCACGTAGGTGAACCTGACGCCGGGGTCCGGTTCGTTCCCGTACATGGTGCGGCCGATCGGGAACGTTCCGATCGGTGTCGTCCCGTCGCCCTCGCGGCGATTCTTGCGGATGCCGTTGCGGCCGACGCGAGCTCCATATGGCCCTGCGACGGATCGCCAGCAAACGCCGACGCGTCGCCAGGTCCGGAGCGTTGCAAACGTCGTCGCGGTAGTGGCGGCTTCGACCGTTATGAGCTGCGATCCGGCCGGCGAGGGACGCATGTCATTCGCGAGGTTCGTCGGGCACGCCGCAGTGAGCGCAGCGGTCAAGATAGAGGCCAGGAACATCGCTCAAGAGTACGCTGGCATCGTGCGCAGGGTCTCGGTTGCGCTGCTCGCCGCAGCGGGCCTTCTCATCGGTGCGACCGCCGCGGCCGCGCCGGAGCCTCGCTTCAGCGCGACCGTCTCACCGGTGCGCTGGTCGGACTTGAGGTTCTCGTACCGTGCGGGTTGCCCGATCGGCCCGGCACAGCTGAGGCGAGTGCAGCTCTCCTACTGGGGCTTCGACCGACGCGTGCACGTCGGCGCGCTCGTCGTGAGCCGGAGATTAACCGGTGACATTGTGACGGTCTTCCGGCGCCTCCACGCCGCGCGTTTCCCGATCCGACGCATGGTTTCGGTTTCCGCGTATCGCGGGAGCGACGACGCGTCGATGGCGGCCGACAACACGTCGGGCTTCAACTGTCGGCGGGCCGCGGGCTCGACGTCCGGCAGTTGGTCAATGCACGCCTACGGGGAGGCGATTGACATCAACCCGGTCGAGAACCCTTATGTCGTCGGAGTCCGAGTGCTTCCACCTGCCGGTAAGCCCTACGCCGACCGTACGCGGTACAGAAGGGGGATGGCACTTCCAGGCAACGCGCTCGTGAGGGCATTCGAGCACGTTGGCTGGAAGTGGGGCGGCCGGTGGGTCGGCACACCCGACTACCAGCACTTCTCGTCGAACGGTCACTAGGGCCCGCGCTGGGTCCGCGAGCGGCGGCTCAGACGAGCTCACGGGCGCGCGCCAGCAGCGCCGCCTCGGCAGACGTCTCGTGCTCCCGTGCAGCCTCGCTCCACGACTGGTTCGCCGCCAGGGTCACCTCGAGCCCCGCGAGCATCGCGCCCATCGCCGCTTCCGACGAGGAGCCGATCTGCAGGCGGGCTGCAGCGCACGCAGCAGGATCGAGCGCGGCACGCAGCGTCGCCTCGTCGAGCTCGACCGGAGCCCCGATCGCGGCCTCGGCAGCCGCAGACAGGCGCGCCGGCGTCAGCGCCGACGCAGGCTCTCCTGCCTCGACGAGGTCGCGGACGGCCCGTCCGACGACCTTGTGCGCGCTGCGGTAGTCGAGGCCGCCCTCGAGCGCGAGGACATCGGCAACGTCGGCCGCCGTGACGAAGCTCTCGCGTGCGACCTGCTCGAAGCGCGCCGGTCGCAACTCGATCCCGTTCAGCACGGACGCCGTGAGCCGCGCGATCGCGACCGCGTCGTCGAGCGCCCGTGGGACCGTGCCGTTCAGGAGGTGGAAGTGATCCGTACGAGCCGACCCGGTGTGCAGGGTCGCGAGTGCAGCAGCCAGGTCGCCGGCAGCCTGGCCGGCCTGTGTACGGATCGCGGCGAGGGCGTACGGGTTCTTCTTCTGCGGCATCAGCGCGCTCGCGCGGCTGTGCGCATCGCCGAGCTCCACGAGCCCGAACTCCTGGCTCGCGTAGATCTCGAAGTCCTGGCCGAGCTGGCTCTGGTGCGTGGCCGCGATCGCGAGGGTCGCGAGGAGCTCGACGTAGACATCCGCCTGCCACGCCGCGTCCTTGGCATGCTCGATCATCCGGTCGCAGCCGAGCAGATCGGCGAGACGCGTTCGATCGAGCGCCCAGCGCGAGCCTGCACTGCCACCGGCGCCGGCGACGCTCGCCCCGAGGGCCGTGTACGACGTGCGCACGCGATCGGCGTCCCGCAGCGCCGGATAGGCGTACGTCAAGAGTAGGTGCCCGACGGTGGTGGGCTGGGCCGGCTGCAGGTAGGTGTAGTCGGTCGCGAGCGCGTCTCGGGTCGCGCGGGCGTGTCGCGCGACCGCGGCGGCCTGGTCGGTGAGCGCGTCGTGCAGCTCCCGCGCAGCTGTTCGCGCAGTCAGACGGAGCCCGACGCGAAAGGCCTCGCGGCGTGGACGCCCCGCGCTCAGCCATCCCGCCGCCGCATTGCCCACCCGCCCTTCGAGCTCGGCCTCGCGCGCATTGAAGGCGTCGCCGAGCGACGGGTCCCACGGGAACTCGTCGCCGGGAATCCCGTGCAGCTCGAGCAGCCCTCGCACGAGTGCCCGCGCGTCGTCGCCGCCCACGTCGCCGCCCTCGACCAGGGCGACTGCATGCGCCAGATCCGCGAGCGACATGCCACGGGCGAGCCGCGGGCCATGTGCGCTCTCGACGGCGTAGGCGGCCGCCACGAGCTCGCCTGCAGCACCGCCCCGCAACCGCCCGCCTCGGCCGAGCTCCTCCGTCTCCGTCATGACGCGGAGACTAGCCATCCGCAAGTTCGGTGCTCATGCCGCGAGTCTGAGTTCGGGTTCGTGGGCGTCGATTCGTGTTAGGAGACGGTCGAGGTCTGTGCGGGTGAATGTCCAGTCGAACGGCCGGGCGATTTGCCGGTAGCGGTCGCTGAAGCTGAGTAGCCGCTCGGCGAGCGTCTCAAGGGAATCGAAGTCGTTGGGTGTGAGCGCGTTGCGTTGGACGATCGAGAAGTAGAGCCCGATCTGGTTCGGCCAGGAGGCGTGGATCGGGAGGTGGATTCAGCCGTGTGTTGGTCCAGGTCTCCTGCATCCGCCGGATCGAGGTCTTACCGGCGTGGGAGCTGCCGTTGTCAACGATCCAGTAGACGGTCCGCGCTGAGGCGTACGGCTCGACGGTCATCACCTGCTCGACGAGCCGGCCGAACGGCTCGATCCCGGTCTTGGCCTCGACACGGTCGAACAGGTTCGCGTGGTGGACGTCCCAGCCGGCGAGGTAGGCGAGCGTGCCGTCTCGTTCGTACTCGAACTCGACCCGGCAGGCCTGGCCCGGCGCCGGCGGCAGCGCCGGGTGTCGGCGGCCGAGCGCCTGCAACTGGGTCTTCTCGTCGGCGCAGATCACGTACTCGTCGGGTCGCAGCCGACGTCCCTCGAACCGGCGTTGGTAGAGGTCGAGCACCGGGCTGGGCTTCTCGGCGAAGCGCCGATCGCTGTTACGGGGGAAAACGGCGCGGGGGCCTGCGCGCTCGCGATCCTCGAGCCCAGCCAAGCGCTCCTCGAAGAATCGCTTCCGCCACCGCTCGACGCCCTCGGTGCTGTCTCAAGCCGCCGCGCGATCTCCGCGGTCGGCTGTCCTTCCGCGGCGTACAGGATCACCTTCGCCCGAACGACGACCTTATGCGGCAGCGTGTAACACGCGACCCGCCGCTCCAACTCGACACGCTTCTCACCGCTCAACTCGATCACGAACCCGCTCCGGCCGGCCATGACCACCACATTCGAGGCAGCCGCCCCGGTCCCTTCAACGATCACGGACCGAACTTCGGGACGCGTGTACTAGTCCCCGCGCTGTGGAGTTGATCGAGCCTCGGCCGAGGAAGATACTCGCGCCACGATCGACTACCTGGAAGGAGCGGAGACATGATCAACCGCAAGTTTCGCTTGACGCTCGTCGGCGTCTCGGCGACCGTGCTCGTCTTTGCCAGCGCGACCGCGCTTGGCGGCTCGGGCGTCGGTTCCATCTTCAACCTCGGCAAGACCAACACCGTGAAGCGCCAGACCGTGCTCACCGGCTCGGCCGGCTCGGCGGCGCAGCTCCGTATACGCAATACAGGGCAGGGCCCAGCCCTCGAGGCTCTCGTCCGCCCAAGCGTTCCGCCCTTCAAGGTGAATTCGAACGCCAGGGTTGCGAACCTCAACGCGGACGAGCTGGACGGCGTCGACAGCGCGGCGCTGCAAAGGCGACTCACGGGAACGTGCGCGCCCGGCACCGCGGTGAGGAATGTCGCTGCGGACGGCGGTGTCACTTGCCAGACCCTCTGGAGCCTCGGTGGAAACGCGGGTACGTCCGCGGCCACGAACTTCCTCGGGACGACGGATGCCCAGCCTCTCGTCGTGAAGACGAACAATGCCGAGGCGTTGCGGGTCGACGCCGCTCGCAACGTCGGCGTGGGGACGGCGACCCCGATCGCCAGGCTGGAAGCCTCCGGGACAGAGATCGCCCTCCTCGGGACGAGCCTGACGCGTGCCGTGGTTGGAAGGCTCGGAACCGTCTCCTGCGGGGGCATGTATGCAGTGGGAGGCTGTGCTGCCGACACCGGCGGGATTGGAGTCCTCGGGCGTTCAGGCACCGGAGTGGCTGTCCATGGGACATCGGACTCGAATCGTGCCGTCGAAGGCTTCTCCGGTACAGGCATAGGCGTGATCGGAGATAGCACGGCGCGCGGCGTCGTCGGCACGCTGGGACGCGCTTCGTGCCCCGGCACCTACGCGGTCGGAGGCTGTACCGGGTCATCACCGGGAGACGGTGTCCTCGGGTGGAGCAACACCGGGGCCGGCATCGTGTCCGTTACGGGGACGGGCAACCTCTTCTATGGCGAGGCTCCCTTCGGCACCCTGCGCGTGCGTATCGACGCGACTGGCAAGGGGTTCTTCAACGGCGGGACCCAGACCGGCGGTGCCGACTACGCCGAGTCCATGCGCACGACGGACACCCCCGCCAGGTTGGAGCCGGGGGATGTGCTGGCGATCGATCCGGAAGCGGCGAATTCGGTGCGAAGGTCCCGCGAGCCCAACTCCCGGCTCGTCGCGGGCGTGTACTCGACCAAACCGTCGATCCTGGCAGTGGGAGATCACGGGGTGAACGACCCACGGACGGGAGAGGTTCCCGTCGCAATCCTCGGGATCGTCCCGACGAAGGTCTCCGCCGAGAACGGCCGGATTCAGGCCGGTGACCTCCTCACCACGGCGAGCGCACCGGGCTACGCGATGAAGGCTTCGCCCGGCGTAGTGAGCGGGGTCGAGATCTACCCGACAGGCGCGATACTCGGCAAGGCGTTGCAGCCGCTGGAGGGGCGCAGAGGCATCATCAAGGTACTGGTGACATTGCGATAAGAGCTAGGGCGAGGAAGGTGACGCCCGAGCTAAAGCTCGGGCGTCACCCCGCGAACTCGATGACGCTCCGGATTCCGTCCTGGGCTTCCATCAGCTCGAAGCCGCGGTTGACCTCGTCGAGCGTGAGCTTGTGCGAGACGAAGGCGTCGACGTCGATCTCCCCATCGAGCCAGCGCTCGATGAGCTTGGGTACCTGATCCCGCCCCTTGACGCCGCCGAACGAGGAGCCCGCGATTCGGCGGCCGGTGATTAGTAGCCGGGGGATCACGTCGAGCGTCTCGCCCTTGCCTGCTACACCGCACACTGTCGCAAGACCCCAGCCCATGCGCGCCGACTCGACTGCCTGACGCATGACGTGCACGTTTCCGGTCGCCTCGAACGTGTAGTCGGCGCCGAAGCCGTCCGTGAGCTCGAGGATCTGCTCGACGGTTTCAGGCCCGCCGACGAGTGTCTCGGTCGCGCCCTGGCCGCGCGCAAGCTCGAGCCGGTCTTCGGAGAGGTCGGCGCAGACGATCTGGTCGGCGCCCTGGAGCCGACAGCCTGCAACGGCGCCCAGGCCGACCATGCCGGCTCCGAAGACGACGCAGGTCGAGCCCGGCCGCACTCTGGCGGTGTTCATCGCCGCGCCGAGGCCCGTCGAGAGCCCGCAGGCGAACAGGCAAGCGAGGTCGAGCGGGGCTGCCGGATCGATCTTCGCGAGCGCGATCTCCGGCATGACGGTGTACTCGGCGAACGTGGAGGTGCCCATGAAGTGCCGGATGGGCTCGCCGTCACGTGAGAAGCGGGTCGTCCCGTCCGGAAGCAGCCCTTGTCCCTGCTGCTCGCGAATCGCGAGACACAGATTCGTGCGCTCGTCGCGACAGTGGAGACATTCCCGGCACTGGGGCGAGAAGAGCGTGACGACGTGGTCCCCAGGCGCGAGGGACGCGACGCCGTGGCCGACCCGCTCGACGACCCCGGCTCCCTCGTGCCCGAGCACTGCCGGCGCGTAGCCCGAAGGGTCGGCGCCGGAGGCCGTGTAGAGATCGGTGTGGCAAACGCCGCAGGCCACGAGGCGAACGAGAACCTCGCCCGCCTTCGGCTCAGCGAGCTCCAGTTCCTCTACGGCGAGCAGCTCGCCGAACGTCTCTAATACGGCGGCGCGAACTTTCACGGGGCGATAGTACGCTCACTTACTGCGGGATCTGGCATTTCAGAACATCTACTTTCCGCCCGGTACACGGAGTTGCGAATACGCATGGGCTACTTTTTCGTCGAAGGTCTCGAGACGGACATCACCATTGCTGTGTTGCTCGGCATGAACGGCCGTCGCGACGGCATAGGCATCCGGAAGCTTGAGCGTCGTCCGTACTCGTACCGCACCCGCTCGCTTGGCAAGGGTCATATCGACCGGGATCGTCTCGATGCCGAACCGCGTGAGCATCGTGTCCACCGTTCTCGCGCCGGCGCCACCCGCCGTGCGCAGCGGACCGATCAATACTTCTGTGTAGTTCACAGCCGAGACGACCCTTTGAGTGTCCGATCGGAGGGCTCGTCGCATTCGATCCACGGCTGCGGCGTGATGGGCGTCGTCCCGGCTCAGAAATCCGATCAGGACGTCAGCATCGAAGACGACTACGACCACTCGCGGCGAAGCTCCTCGAGGTACCCGGGCGGGTAGGCGTTCGCGTCAAAGATGCCGGCGTACTCCTCCAGAAGATCATCCGCGCGCACCACTTCGACTCGCCCGTGGCCGGTTGCGATGACACGCACGTCGTCGCCAGCCTGAAGACCCGCCTCGCGCAAGGCGTCCACGGGCAGGGTGACCTGATTCTTCCTGGAGATGATGCTCACTCCTTTACTCTATCACCAGAAGGTAAAGCAACTTCGCTCGACTTCGGCCGGGTGTGTGTTAACTACGCACGTCGAATCTGGACGCTCCGCGACGTGTTATGCCTGACCCGGACTACGTAGTCCCCGTCCGCGAGGCGCTCCGCCACGAAGCCCTCGCCCGCCAGCTCTGTGCGCTCAGCCAGCGGCCGGCCGCCGGCCGTCACTCGCACCGGACGCGAGGCGAGGCGCAGCACCTCTACCGCCGGCGCCCGGAAGGTCCGGTACGCCACCGACTTGCTGCCGTACGTGACGTAGCGGACAACGGAGGTCGAGCCTAGAAGGTGATCGGCGTCCCTGGGCGCGAGCTCGGGGATCGCGGCCATCGCCTGGTTGAAGTGGCGGAGATAATCGCTGTAGCCGTCGCTGAACCAGTACGTGTTGGCAGGGCGGCGACCGCAGCAGGCGACGAGGCCGTCGCGGCGGGCGAAGTACGTCGCGTAGTTGAGCGAGCGCACCGCCTGCTCGCGCGCGCGCGGGTCGCCTGTTCGCTCGTAGAGCACGGCTTGCATCGCTGCCCAGCGGGCGGTATCGCTGCCGAGGCCCGCCGGCGAGCAGCAGCCCGGCCTGCCGGGCGCGCGCTGCTCGTCGATTCCCCAGGCGCCGTAGAATGGCCCGCGACCGAAGGAGGCGCGGACCCAGCGCAGCATCTCCTCGGCGTGCTTCTGCCAAGCAGGGTCGATCGAGGCGGGAGCGGGATGCGAGAGCAGATAGTCCGCGGTGAGCGTCGGCGAGGCCTGGTTGCGGCTGCGGATGTTGTACGCCACGTCCTCGTAGAAACCGCTCCAGCGGTTCCACGCCGGGCTCGATCGGTTCAACGGATGCGCGAGCAGCCAGCGCCAGGCGAGATCGCGCGCCCGCCGGTACGCGTTGACCCTTCCGGCACGCAGGCGGACGAGCTCGTCGAGCAGCCGCACGGGGCCGATCACGGCTCCTCCGTACTGTGCCCCGTCGAGCACGGCTCCGGTGCGCGCGTGGACGCGGAACGGCCACGGTGTCCTTGTCGCGTCCCCGGGGCGGACGTGCCGCGCGAGCGCATTCCCTGCGTCGAGCGCGGCGCGCAGGTAGCGGCGCTCGCCCGTCAGCTCGTAGAAGAGCAGGTAGCCACGGCCGAGCAATCCCACCTTGTCGGGCTCGATGCCGCCGTAGAAGCGCCTCGGGAAGCCCGAGAAGCAGCGCCCGTAGCGCCGGTCGCCCGAGCAGCTGGTCGGGAACGGGACGCGCGGCCACTTCCACCCAGTGGGAGTCGTCCCGTAGCGAAGCTGGTAGTCCAGCATCCCGCGCACGGCCGCGATCGCCTTGCGGTCGCCGGAGTACGGGTACCAGGCGACCAGCGACTCGACGAACGACGCGTGCAGAAACGCCGGGTTGTGCTGCCAGTACGTTCCCTGGAACGTACGCTCGTCGATGACCGGGTAGACGAGGTACACCTTCGCCCGCGTCTTGCGATCCAGCGGCACGCGACGCTCGACGAAGTCCCAGCCGAGCCGAAGGACGCGGTCGTAGCCGAGATTGCGACCCGGGCGGTGCCAGGCGAGGAGCTTGCGGTCCCGATCCAGCACGGCCTTATGCCAGGGAAGAAGCCTGTTGACGACAGGCCCGAGGTCACTGCGGCCCGAATAGGCCGCGAACGCCGCGAGCGGAACAGCCGCACACGCCAGAACGGCAATGATCGGCAGCACCGTCCGAGCGCGCGCTAGCATCGCGCGGATCCAGGGAGAGCGATGAGGAGATCAATCGCGATAGTCGGCGTCGCCCTCCTGCTGGTCGGGGGTCGCTCGCTCGCGGCGTCTTACACAGCCAAAGCACCGTCGCCCACGAGCGCGCAGGTTCGCACCTGGAAGATTCATTACCGTACACACGACGGGCACCGGGCCTCTGCCTACGTCGTCCTCCCCGCCGGATACAGGCGCGGCGCCAACCCTCGTCTTCCGCTCGTCATCTCGCCCCACGGGCGCGGCGTCGGAGCAGCCGCCAACGCTCGCCAGTGGGGAAGGCTTCCCGCCCTCGGCTCCTTTGCGCTCGTTTCGCCGAGCGGCTACGGACGGCGCCTCAAGCTCTACTCGTGGGGCTACCCAGGGCAGATAGCCGATCTCGCTCGGATGCCGGACATCGTGACCCGAACACTGCCGTGGCTCCGGATCGACCGGCGCCGTGTCTACGCCGTCGGGACGAGCATGGGGGGACAGGAGGCGCTTCTGCTGCTTGCGCGCCACCCGCGGCTGCTGGCGGGCGTGGTCGCGTTCGACCCGGTCGCGGATCTCGCCCGTCGCTACAGGGACTTCCCGCGGCTTCGATGCGGCGTGAGGTGCCTGCGCGCGTGGACGCAACGGATCGGGCCGGCCCTGCGCTATCTCGCGCATCGCGAGGTCGGCGGGAGCCCCAGGCGAATGCCGCGTGCCTACGCGCGCAGAAGCCCGCTCACCTACGCGCGCACGATCGCATCGTCCGCAGTGCCGCTCGAGGTCTGGTGGAGCCGGAAGGACAGGACCGTCGCGTACGGCACCCTGCAGGCAGGGCGCCTGGTCAAGCGTCTACGTCGCCTGAATCCGAACGCGCCCGTCAGAGAGGTCGTCGGATCGTGGCCGCACGGCGCGGGGATGCGGGGCAGGTGGGGTCTTCCGTACGCGCTCGGACGCCTCGGGCTGCTGCCGCCGCTTTTCACCCAGCGCGTTCGATTGAGCGCACCGACAGCCGAGCTTCCTGCAATGAAGCTGCCGCCCGCACAGCCCTACCTCGAGGAGGCGGGTCAAGACGAGATTCTCTTCGTGCGCGAGTCGTCCTTCGCGGGTGCGCGGATGTGGGAAGCTGCGGCGCTCGGAGCCGCCGGTTCTCCAGCGCGACCGCTGCGAACGCTCGGCGGGCCTTTGCGCGCGGCCAGGTGGGCGCCCGACGGACGCGCTCTCACCTACCAGACCCGCGGCGGCCAGACGCTCGTCGCGGCGGCCCTCGACGGCGACCGCAGCACAGCAGTCTCGCCCGTGGCGCACTACGTGTTCGATTCCGTCTCGGCCTGGTCACCCGACAGCCGGAAGATCGCCTACTCGGGACGGTTCGGTCTCGAGATCGTGAACGCCGACGGAACAGGTCGGCGCAGGATTGCCTGGTATCGCGACGAGTACGATCCGGCCTGGTCGCCTGACGGCACGACGATCGCGTTCACGCGCGCCCGCTGGCCGCCGACCTCGCTTACGCCTCCGCACGGCCAGCTTCTCATCGTCTCGGCGAAGGGCGAGGCTCGCACGAGCCTCCTCTCGCCTCGTCCTTCGATCCCGGTCGGTGCGAGCTTCTCGCCCAACGGCGACTGGATCGCGACCGGGAGCCTCCGCGGAGCGGGCGTGACCGTGGTTAATGCTCGCGGCTCCGGCGAGGTCCTGAAGCTCGCCGGCTGCTGCCCGGCGCGGCAGGTTGCGTGGTCCCCGGACGGCGAGAAGATCGCCTTCTTGAACGGCGAGAGTGCACTTGGCGCGTTCGGCGGCATCGTCGACCTGGCGAGCGGGCGTGTAACTGTTCTCCGCCCGCCCGCCGGCATCCCCCGCGTGGCACGCGGCCCGGCGTGGGCGCCGGACGGGAGCAAGCTCGCCTTTGTCGCGTGCGTTCCGGTTCGCGGCGGCGGCTGCGCTCTTTACGCTGTGAACCGCGACGGACGGGAATTCGTCAGGCTCGCACGGGTATGCCGGGCGTGCGGTGGCGCGGGGCTCGTGGCTCCCGCGTGGCGGCGAACCGAGACAACCGGATCCTGACAGGAGCCGCTCGCCCTTTCTCGGGCCGATTCGGCTGTTTCAAGGCGGCGGCCCACTCGGTGAGAGACTTGACTTGGTGATCCGGCGAGTCCTACGATCGGAGCGCGGCTTGCTATCCTTCCGGATCTGAGGCACGCTGTCCTCATCGGCACATCGGCGGCGGCCCTTGCAGCAGGCATGCTTGGCCTCGGCGCCATCCCGCTGACCTCACGCGCCGCGGAGCGGCCTCTGATCACTGACCATGCCGATGCGGAGCCCGCACGCCCGTCCAAGGGTTGCGCGCGCGGCTCCCGGCACGCCGTCATTGGCGGCAGGCACGAGTGTCTCCGCGTCGGCGCAAGCTGCCGCCGAGCGCACGACGGCCGGTATCACGGCCATGGGTTTCACTGTCACAGCGCGCGGTTGACTCGCCGCGCCCGGCCGGTGACACCACCGCCACCGCCACCCGCTCCCGCTCCCGCTCCCGCTCACCGGTTCTCGGACACGGTCGGCCCCCGTGGGGTCGCCGTTGACGCGGCCGGAAACATCTATGCGGCCGACCAGGGAGCGAACCGAGTGGTCAAGCTCGCGCCGAACGGCGACGTTGTCGCGCGCTTGGGCCAGGGTCTGGAGGTGCTCGCTCGGCTGGCGGTCGATGGACAGGGCTCGATCTGGGTGACGGAGTTCGCCTCGAGTCGGGTCACCCGGCTTTCGGCGACGGGTGAGCGCATAAGCGCCTTTGGCGGGCCGGGCAACGCTCCGGGTCGTCTTCAGGGCCCGCGCGGGATCGCGCTCGATGCCGCTGCAGATGTGTACGTGGCCGATTTGGGGAACCATCGCGTCCAGAAGTTCTCAGCGGGCGGACAGTCGCTGATGGTCGTCGGGGGGTTCGGCGCAGGGGTGGGCCAGTTCCAAGAGCCGAGCGACGTCGCGGTCGACGCACAGGGGAACATCTACGTCGCCGACACGGGCAACAATCGTGTCCAGAAGCTGGCACCGACCGGCGCCCCCCTCGCCCAGTGGGGATCTTTGGCCGGGCCGCACGGAATTGCGCTCGACGCACAGGGCAACATCTATGTTGCCGAGGCGGACGCGGCCCGGATCACAAAGCTCTCGCCAACCGGAGCGGTCATGCTTCGGGCGGGCGCTCCCGGCAGCGCTCCCGGCCAGCTGAAGAACCCGACAGGCGTCGCGCTCGACGCACAGGGCAACATCTATGTCGCCGAAAGCGTTCCTCCGAGCGGCTCAGCTTGCACATGCCGAGTCCAGAAGTTCTCGCCCGCCGGCGAGCTTCTAGCGACCTGGCGCTAAGCTAAGAGCAGCCGGTGTTCGTCCCGCAGTCCCGGCAGGTGTAGCAGCTGCCCGTTCGCACCATCCGGCCGCCGCACCTCGCGCACTCGACCGCGTCCTCCCAGCTGTTGAAGAGCGCCGTCTGGCCGGGCGAGGCTGCCTCGGCCGGGGCTGCCGCCACGGGCGCTCCCGTCTGCCCGGCGTTGTACGCCTGCGTCATCCGCGCTCGCACCTCCTGGGACAGGATGCCGACCTCCTCCTGCTGGTCGGTCGTGAGGAACTTCTTGCCGAACCAGCGGAAGATGTAGTCCACGATCGACTTCGCGGTGCGGATGTCGGCGTCGTTCGTCAGGCCCGAGGGCTCGAAGCGCATGTGGCTCAGCTTCGAGACGTATACCTCCGGCGGGACGCCGTACTGGAGCCCCATGGAGACAGCGATCATGAGCGAGTTCATCAGGCCCTGAAGCGTCGTTCCGTCCTTCGCGATATCGACGAAGATGTCGCCGGGCGTGCCATCCTCGAACAGGCCGACGTGGATGTAGCCTTCGTAGTCGCCGACCCGGAACTTGCGGCCGACCTCCGTGCGGTCCTCCGGCACCCGGCGGCGCTGCGGCCTGGGGGTGAGCGCGGTCGCCGCCAGGGCCGGCGCGACGAGACCCTTCCCGTCCTCCATCTTGCCTGACAGCGGTTGCGCGACCTTACAGTTGTCGCGGTAGATCGCGATCGCCTTCACGCCGAGGCGCCAGGCCTCGCTGAAGACCATCGCCACCTCATCGACCGTTGCCTCCTCGGGCAGGTTGACCGTCTTAGAAATTGCACCCGAGATGAATGGCTGGGCGGCGCCCATCATCTTCACGTGGCCCATGTAATGGATCGCTCGGTTTCCGATCGCGCAGTCGAAGACGGGGTAGTGCTCGGTCTTGACGTACGGCGCGCTGACGACCGTGTTCCGCTCGTCCACGAAAGCGACGATCTCCTCGGACTCACGCGGGGCATAGCCGAGCTTCTCGAGTGCCATCGGCACGGTCTTGTTCACGATTGTGATCTCCCCGCCGCCGACGAGTTTCTTCGACTTGACGAGCGAGAAGTCCGGCTCAATGCCGGTCGTGTCACAGTCCATCATGAAAGATATGGTCCCCGTGGGGGCGATGACCACCGACTGTGCGTTTCTGTATCCGTGCACTTCACCGAGGTCCAGGGCGTCATCCCAGGCGCGCCGACAAGCGCCCAGGAGGTCATCCGGAACCGAATCGGTTCCCTCGATGTTTCCGACGGCGGCGCGATGCTTGGCGATAACGCCGATCATTGCGGCCGCGTTGGGCTGATAGTCGGCGAATGGACCCATGCGAGCCGCTATCTCGGCCGATTTTCGGTAGGCACGACCGGTCATGAGCGCAGTGACTGCGGCAGCGTAGGCGCGGCCCTCATCCGAGTCGTACGGAAGCCCGCGCGCCATCAACAGCGCGCCAAGATTGGCGTACCCAAGGCCGAGTTGGCGCTGTGCCTTTGCGTTGCGCTCGATTCCCGGTGTCGGGTACGAGGAGTAGCCGACGAGGATCTCTTGCGCGAGGAGCATCGTATCGACCGCATGCTCAAAGGCTTCAACGTCCAACTCACCGTCTTCACGCCGAAACTTCATCAGATTGATCGACGAAAGATTGCACGCGCTATCATCTACCGATAGATATTCGCTGCACGGATTGGACGCGTTAATCCTGCCGGTATTGGGAAGCGTATGCCATGAGTTGATGGTCGTGTCGTACTGCACTCCCGGATCGGCGCATTTCCAGGCGGCCTCGGCCATGTCGCGCAGCAGCTTGCGGGCCTTGACCGTCTCGACGACCACCCCGTCGGTTCGCGCAGTCAGGTTCCAGTCGGAATCGGACTCGGCAGCCTCCATGAACGCGTCCGTGACACGGACCGAGTTATTGGCGTTCTGATACTGGATCGACGCCCAGTGGGGAGAGTCCAAGGACATGTCGTAGCCGGCCGACTCGAGGACGCGCGCTTTCTCTTCCTCGCGCGCCTTGCACCAGATGAACTCGTCGACGTCGGGATGATCGATGTCGAGCACCACCATCTTCGCCGCGCGGCGCGTCTTGCCGCCCGACTTGATCGTTCCGGCCGAGGCGTCCGCACCCCGCATGAACGAGACAGGGCCCGAGGCGTAGCCGCCCTTCGACAGCTGCTCCTTGGAGGAGCGGAGCTTCGACAGGTTCGCGCCCGAGCCCGAGCCGCCCCGGAAGATGATCCCTTCCCGGCGAATCCAGTCGAGGATCGAGTCCATCGAATCCTCGATCGAAAGAATGAAGCACGCTGAGCATTGCGGCTTCTCCTCGAAGCCGACGTTGAACCAGACCGGCGAGTTGAAGGCCGCCAGCTGGTTGACTAGGATTGCCTTCAGCTCGGCCTCGAAGGTTTCCGCCTCTTCGTCCGACGCGAAGTAACCGCCCGCGCGGCCCCACTCGCCGATCGTGGTCACAACGCGGCCGACCATCTGCTTGACGCTCCGCTCGCGCTCGGGAGACGTCATTCGCCCGCGGAAGTACTTCTGGGCGACGATGTTGGTCGCGGTCTGCGACCAGAACTTCGGGAACTCGACGCTCTTCTGCTCGAAGACCGGCTTGTCCTTGCCCGGAATGAAGGCGTCTCGGAGCTCCCATTCGATCTCGTCGAACGGGTCGCGACCGGGGATCGTGAAGAATCGCCTCACGGCGAGCCGCGCCTCCTCGTCGACGACCGCGTTCACGATCTCGGGGGCCGTGATCTCTGCTGGGTTGATCTGCTCTGCGGACGCCATCGTGCCTCCTGGAATTGTGACTGATCGACCCTGCTCTACGCGTGGGGAAGATCCTCAGCGGGACTCAGCAACGTAGACCTCGGGTCGGACGGAACGGGCTCGAGCTCAAACGTCCGCCGCACCTCCCACCGCACCTCCTCCGTCCGCTCGATGAGAAGCACCCGATCGGCGATAGCCTCGATCGGTAGCGCGTCGCGCATACCCACTCTCACTTGGCTCATCACGTTCGGTTCGGCGAGCTCGGCGATCGTGACGTGCGGGACGATCGTTGCATGTTGCCCCTCGTACGGCGGGTGCTCGGGGAAGGCGGCCACGAGCGCCTGAATCATCTCGACGAATGGCTCGGCCGGCTCGGGAGCCAGATAGAGGACGCCGGCGTCCTCAAATCGCCTGAGCCGGACGAGTGTGAATGGAAACGAGCGAAAGCGCCTCAGAACGGCGCCAACGTCAGCCTCGCGATCCGCGGTGAACTCGCGCGCGTGTGTGAACGGAACGATCAGGGTCACGTGCGCGGGCACGCCCTCCTCGCCGCTCGGCGTGTAGCGCCGATTCAGATCTCCGATCACCGCCTCCGCTGCGGGAACCGGGACGATCAGCGCGGTTGAGCCCGGTTCGTCCCAGGCCACGAAGAACCTCTACGGCTCGAGCGGCGGTTCGGGCGGTTCGGGCGGAACTCTGCGTGCCTGGACTCGGCGCGTCACCATGCCGGCGGCTCCCGTTGCCATGAGGAGGAGCGCCAGCCCCGCGAGGAAGACCAATGGCAGCGGAATGGAGTCGGCGTTGTTCGGCCCGATGAAGTTCAGGAGCCTCTGGATCGGGCCCGCCGGGTCATCGCGTCCCTGGGTCGAGGCAGGCGATGGAACAGCCCGTTTCTCGACGCGCTCGGCCTTCGAGACGACTCGCGTCTTGCCCGGCCCACCGGAGGGGACCCTGCTCTGCGGCCCCGCCTGATTGCCGCCCCCGCCGCCTCTGCTGCTCAGGACGCCCTGGAGCGCACGGGTCAGGTCGGCGGGAAGATCCGAATATTCCTCGAGGTCCGCCGGCGCCTCCCGGAGTGCCTGCTGGTAGCACTTGACGGGATAGACGTTGTCGATCCGGCCGTCGTACCAGTCATTGATCAGGTTCCGCCAACACGGCAGCGCAGAGGCCGGCGCGGCTGCTCCCAGCACCAGAATCGCCACCAGCAATGTCGTAACGCCAAGTCTCTTCAGAGTGTCTCCGCCGTGGTGGAGTCGGTTCGAGGCCACGCGCAGCCCCGCAGGTTGCATCGTAGTGTTCCGGAAGGGCGTGATTGCATGATGATCTCGGTGTAAACCGTTTGTAAGAGCGAGATTGTGCCAGGGGTATGCTAGCTTCCTCGCCCGATGCGATCCGTCCCGCGTCGGGCTGACGCCAGTCCTGACGCCTCGGCTAGCAGGTCGGCAGGGCTAGCTTTGTCCGCCGTGGCGGCGCCGCTTCTAGTTGCGGTGCTCTTCTGGAGCGGGGGCTCCGACGAGGAGCGGCTGGCATGGATCGGCGGCGCAGCGGTCGTGGCCGTCGGCGCCTTCGGCGCCGCTCTTTCGCTCGGGCTGATTCCGCGACCGGTGATCGGCCGGCCGGCGGTCGCCTTCC
>JACCTQ010000004.1 GCA_013812265.1 Actinomycetota bacterium | reverse complement strand
TGGCCCGAAGTGGACGCCATCGCCATCTCCCATTTTCACCTCGATCACTGGGGAGACCTGGTGCCCTGGGTGTGGGGGCGAATGTTCGGACTGGGACGAGACCGCCCTGCGCCTGAGCTGTGGCTTCCTCCGGGCGGCAGCGAAGAGCTCGAGGCCTTCGGCGATCGCTTCGGGACGCCTGCGATGTTCGCGAAGAACTTCCGGCTGCGTGAGTACGCCCCCGAGCAGACCTTTCGGGCGGCAGGTCTCCAGTTGTTGCCGATCCGGCTGCCTCACTACCAGCTTCGGACGTACGGCTTCCGCGTCGCCAACGAGACGCGGTCGCTCGCCTACTCCGGTGACTCCGGGCCGAGTGACCAGCTCGCCCGACTCGCCGAGGAGGTTGATCTGTTCATCTGCGAGGCGACGTTGGAGCGAGGTGAGCTCGACGGGGAGCCGCGAGGGCACCTCGCCCTGGACGAGGCCTTGGCGTCTTTCCAGGCATCCCGAGCACGGCGTCTGCTGATCACGCACCGACCGGAGGAGCTAACGGCCGACGGCGTCGAGCAGGCTTACGACGGACTCGAGATCCAGCTGTAGGAGCTCGAGCTCAAAGCCTCGAGCTAGACGCGGGAGCGGGCGCGCGCGTACTCTCGCCGAGCGCGGGCGCCGCGGTGCCACCCGTTAATGCCGATGGCGAGCGGGATCAGCAGCACGAGACTGAAGATCCCGGCTGGGACGAGCAGCCACGTCGCGCTGAGCCGACTCGTCCCGCTGGTGCCCTTTGCGCTGAGATTGGGGAGCCCGGTCACGCTCATCGGCTGCCCGCCGCCCATGCTGGCGCTTTCGAGCGCGTTCGGAGCCCACGACTCGACTAGCCAGCCCCTCCTCGGGCCGCGGGAGATCACCCTGAGGTCGAGGTTGAACACGGCCGCCCGAACGTCGGAGCCAGGCTTGGGGAAGAGCGCCACCTTGAGCCCGACGCTATTCCGGAAGGAGTAATCGAGCCGCCATCTCGCGGTATGAACGGGAAAAGGCACGACCGGGATGTCACCGAGCGCCCACGTCTTCCTCGTATATCCCTGTTTCATGCTCGGGACGATGAGATCCCACGACTCGGCGATCCGCTTTCGCGCCACGGCCGTCTCGACGAACTCCGAAGCCACGGTGAGCGCGTCGAGGCGGTTTTGCTCGGTCAAACGAACGCGTTTCTCCACGGCCGGCGGCGCCCAGCCGTCGGCCGAAGTGGGCCCGGCCGCCTCCGGCTTCGAGAGGGAATGCGAATACGTCAATCCTGCGACGATCGCGGTGACGCCCAGCGCCGCGGCACCCAGCCAGCCGAAGCGCCGGCGCCTACGTGGGGAGGAGAGAAACGTTCTCACCGCCGACCCACGGCGTAGCTGTCGCTGCGCTTGGTTGCTCGACCGGAAATGGCGTTACTGCATGTCGGTCGGAACGCGCGGGCCCCAGCGAGGCATCCAGTAGTTCACGAGCCACCGGCGCTTCGCACCGGTGCCGGTCGCCTTGAGGCCGATCTGAAAGACCGTCGCCTCTTGCTTCACGCCCGGCTTCGGGATCAGCGCTACCTCGAGCATGACTTCGTTCGGGTAGGACTCGTCGACTCGGAACCGAGCCTCCTCGATCGCGGTCACCGGGAAGGGCACGACGGGCAGATCGCCCTTCGTCCACTGCGCAAGCGTGTAACCGGCCTTGAGCTCCGGATGCGTGACGGCCCAGGAGGCCCGCAGATCCTTCCGCGCCACGGCGGTCAGAATGAACTTGCCTGCGGCCTCGCGCGCACCGGGCTCGATCGCCCCCTTCTTCGGCTTGGGCTGCGCGGCCGGAAGCTGGGGTTCCGGGGTGAGGTTGGCGGCCTTGGTGGCCGGCTCGTCGTTGCCGAAAACCGTTACGACGAACATGATCACTCCGGCCGCTAGTACCAGCGCGCCAAGCCAGGGCAGCGCGGTGCGGAGACCACCCGAAAGACGTGGAGAAGAGGGGCTGGATTCAACGCTGGCCATCGCTCTTCATTCTAGACGCGGCCCGCCGCCTGAAGTTAGTGTCGCCTACCGGGGAGCCGCTGGTCAGAAGACCGGCGTCTCGCGCCAGACACCCCACGTCTCGCGCAGCGCATCGCACATCTCGCCGAGCGTCACGTATGCCCTGGCAGCATCGACGATCACGGGCATCAGGTTCACGTCTTCGCGCGCCGAGGCTTCCTTGAGGCGTGCCAGGGCGGTCTCCACGGCGGCCGGATCCCTGCGCGTGCGCAGGGCTCGCAGGCCGGCAACCTGCTTTTCCTCGAGCGCGGGGTCGATGCGCAAGAGTTCCAGCTCGGACTCCTCGTCGACTTGATAGCGGTTCGCCCCGACGATGATCCGCTCGCGAGCCTCCACCTCAGCCTGGTAGCGAAAGGAGGCCTCGGCGATCTCGCGTTGGAAGAAGTTGTCCTTGATCGCCGGTATGACGCCGCCGAGGCGGCGGATGCGGTCGAAGTACTCGTACGCCTCCGTCTCCAGGCGGTTCGTCAGCTCCTCCACGTACCAAGAGCCGCCCAGCGGATCGATGGTATTCACGACACCCGTCTCGTGGGCAATCACCTGCTGAGTCCGCAGTGCGATCCGGACAGCGTTCTCGGTGGGGAGAGCCAGGGCTTCGTCGAACGAGTTGGTGTGCAGAGACTGCGTACCCCCGAGCACGGCCGCGAGCGCCTCGAGCGCCGTCCGGACGATATTGACCTCGGGTTGCTGCGCCGTCAGCGAGACGCCCGCCGTCTGGGTGTGGAAACGCATTAGCCACGAGCGAGGGTTTGTGGCTCCGTAGCGCTCCCGCAGCTCGCGGGCCCAGATCCGCCGGGCGGCGCGATACTTCGCGATCTCCTCGAAGAAGTCGAGGTGGGCATTGAAGAAGAACGACAGGCGAGGTGCGAAATCGTCTACAGCGAGCCCGCGCTCCATGGCCGCATCCACGTAGGCGAAGCCGTCGGCGAGCGTGAAGGCAAGCTCCTGAGCCGCCGTCGATCCGGCTTCCCGGATGTGGTAGCCCGAGATCGAGATCGGATGCCAGCGCGGCAGCTCGTCCGAGCAGAACTCCATCATGTCCACGACGAGCCTCATAGACGGCTCGGGAGGAAAGATCCATTCCTTCTGGGCGATGTACTCCTTGAGGATGTCCGTCTGAATCGTCCCGCGAAGCTCGCTTCGCGGGACTCCCTGTTGCTCGCCCACGCAGATGTAGAAGGCAAGCAGCATCGCCGCTCCCGAGTTGATCGTCATCGAGGTCGAGACCTCGCCCAGCGGGATGCCGTCGAACAGGGTTTCCATGTCCTCGAGCGAATCGATGGCGACGCCTTCCCGACCAACCTCACCGAGCGAGCGAGCGTGGTCGGAGTCGTAACCCATGAGCGTCGGCATGTCGAAGGCGGTCGAAAGGCCGGTCTGCCCGTGCTCCAGCAGATACCTGAAGCGCTCGTTCGTGTCCCTGGCGGTGCCGAAGCCCGCGAACTGGCGCATCGTCCACAGCTTGCCGCGATACAT
>JACCTQ010000001.1 GCA_013812265.1 Actinomycetota bacterium | reverse complement strand
TCGAAGATCAACGTGCGGCTGAAGTCAACGCCGTCGACCTGGAATGCATAACAGCCGGATCGGCGAACCAGCGTATAGCGCATTCCCACGCCTTGACGCCATTGATCGAGGTTCTCCAGGACGAACTCAAGTCGTAGCTCCCGCACCGGGGGTGGGTCGGTGAGCGCGTACGCGAACCGCACTTCGTCTTGGCCGTCGAGTTGGCGGCCTCGAACTAGCACTGGGCCGAAGAAGCCGGGTGGCCCGAGCCAAATCGTCTTGTGGAACCGCCACCCGTTCCTAGCCCCGTCGCTTCTTGTTTGATCGATAGCTCCGGTCGGGAAGGGCAGCGGATACGGAGGTTCTCCGCCGTCGAGCGCAATACCCCAGTGCGGGTGGACGCGCCGTGCGTGAGTTCGCCGACACGCCTCGCCCGGCTCCATCCGCGGAAGACGGAGCGGCCGCTGCGCAAGCGTGTCCCAGACCGTGAACCGCTCCAACGTCGCAAGCGACGCGCGCGGCTCGGCAAGAGGTCGAGCCTCATGGCAGTGGAACCGATACCGGTGGTACTGGGCGTCATTGCGGCGCGTGCACCGTTGACCTGCCCTGAGGCATGTACGCCGGCCGTTGATCGCTGCCGAAACCGACCCGCGGCTACATCGCTTTACGAGCGTCGCAACCGAGTACTCGCCCGCCGCCAAATCCCGCGTCGTTCCATCGACGGCCATGGCAGAGACGAAGAATGCAGCAGCCACCAACGCGGTCGAGGCGAGCCGAAGCACGCTGAAAGTATGCCGCGGCTCAGCATCCCGCATCCTTATGTATGGCAGACGTATGGTATGCTCTGGCAATGCGCAAGACGACCGTCTATCTTCCGGAGACTCTGAAGGACCGCATCGAGCGCCTCGCAAAGCGAGAGCAGCGATCCGAAGCCGAGATCATCCGGAGCGCACTCGAGTCGTTTACCACCGGGCGCGACCGCCCTCGGCCAACAGTGCCGCTGTTCCGCGGGCAGGGCGTCACGAACGTCGCTGAGAGCGTGGATGAAGCTCTCGCCGAGGGCTTCGGGCGCGTTTGATCGTCGTCGACACGAGTGGCCTCTTTGCGGCTCTTGTCGACACCGAAGTTCATCACGCCGCAGCGCGTACTGCCCTCGAGAACGACTCCGGACCGATCGTGCTCTCGCCCTTCGTCCTGTGCGAGCTCGACTATCTACTCTCGACCCGAACGGATCTCGCCGCGGAGCTCGGGCTTCTCGCCGACGTCGCAGCCGGAGCGTACGAGCTGGCCGCGTTCGATAGCCGCGACATTGCCGCCGCGCGGGCGCTCATAGATCGGTACCGCGATCTCGGCATAGGCCTCGCGGACGCAACGGTCGTCCTTCTCGCGGAGCGATTCGAGACGGACCGGGTTCTGACGCTGGACGAGCGGCATTTCCGGGCGCTGCGTACCTCCACCGGTGCGAACTTCACTCTGCTTCCGGCCGACTCGTAGAGCAGTTGGCAGAGCGACGAAACGTGGTCGACTGGCTGCTTGGCGTGGGATGGGGCGACGTACCGGACCACGTCCAGAGGCGGCTCTCCACGCTCCTCAGAGACTTCGCGGCCGTCTGCGCCGCCGGGCGCGCCACGGAGACCGCTCGCATCGCGGCCGAGTACGCGTCCGCCCAGCACCCGGGAGACGAGGCCACGGGCTTGCTGGACGGTCGCCTCCTTTCCGCGACTGGTGCTGCGTGGGCGAACGGTGTACTCGCGAACGCGCTCGACTTCGACGACGGGCACCGGCTGGCCAAGGGCCATCCGGGCGCGAACGTCATCCCGGCGGCGCTCGCCGTTGCCGAGGCCCGAGGCGCGGGCCGCGAAGAGCTTCTCGGCGCGATCGCCGTCGGCTACGAGATCGCGATCCGAGCAGGCATCGCGCTGCACGAGCGCAGCGCCGAATACCACGCTTCGGGCGCCTGGGGAGCTCTCGGAGCGGCCGCAGCGGCCGCGCGGCTGCTCGAGCTCGACCGGGCGCGAACTCAGGATGCGCTCGGTCTCGCGGAATACCACGCCCCCCTCTCGCCGATTATGCGCTCGGTCGCCGATCCCGCGATGACGAAGGATGCCTGCGGCATCGGCGCTTCTATCGGCGCCTCCTCCGCCCTCCTCGCAGAGCGCGGCTTCACGGCTCTCGCGAGCAGCCTGCTCTCGGACGACGCGGCGGCCCCAGGCGAGAGGTGGCGCGTCCTCGAGGTCTACGTCAAGAAGTTCCCCTGCTGCCGCTGGTCGCACCCGGCGATCGAGGCGGCGCTGGCTCTCCGCCGCGAGCACGCGCTCGAGCCGGGGCAGATATCGAGCGTGCGGGTCACCAGCTTCTCGGCCGCCGCCGCTCTCTCGAGTCGCCACCCCACCTCGACCGAGGAGGCGCAGTACAGCCTGGTGTGGCCCGTCGCCGCTGCGCTGTCGCGCGGCCGCTTTGCCGTAGACGAGGTGTTGATGCCGGCCTTCGAGGATCCGTTGGCGGTTCGCCTGGAAGCACTCGTCGAAGTCGAGGTGGATCCGGGATTCGACCAGGCGTTCCCGGCCCGCCGCCTTTCACGAGTCAGCGTCGAATGCGCGGGTCAGGACTACCGCTCCGACGTCACCGAGGCTCCCGGCGACCCGGAAGATCCCGCGTGGGAAGAGATCGTCCAGGCGAAATTCGAGCGGTACGCCAGCCCCGTGCAGCGGTCAGACGTCCCCGACGACATGACGCTGGAGAGCCAGGGGATCGACGGCCTCTTCTCGCTGCTGGCCAGTCATGGACCGCGGACTTTATGATCCGACGGGGTGAGTAACTTGCAACGCTAAAAAGGAGGAGCCGTGTCACAAGCCGTGCTGGAGCCTGAAGGTCAGAGGAGCGAGCCGCTGGCCAAGGCGTCGCTTGCAGCCGCCATTCTGGCCGTGCTGGCGTTCTTCGGCCTCGGGTTCGCGTTCGAGGGCTGGTGGTTCGTCGTGGGTCTCGTCTTGGGCGCAATCGCGGTGATTCTCGGCCTGATGACACGCCGGCGCCCGATCGCGGCCTCCGACCGACGACTGGCGACGATCGGGCTCGTGCTCGGCTCGATCATCGTCCTCTGGTTCGTCACGTACATGGTGATCGACGCGATCGCGTAACCGACCAGGCCGGCTTCGGGAACGCTCTACGACCAGGGATAGGGTGAATTGGAGACCGGGTGAAGGTCTCCGGTGGCGAAGCGCTCGAAGCGAAAGGGGTAGAGCAGGCCCGAGTGGTCCCCCAGGAGGACCTTTGCCACTTCGCGCCCCACGCCGATCATCTTGTAGCCGTGGTTCGAGTCGAGGATGGTGTAGACGTTCGGCCGCATGTAGTCGAAGACGGGGAAGTTGTCCACGGTGAAGGCGCCGACGCCTCCCGAGCGTGCGGTGCGGTAGTGCGGCCGGCAGCCCTCGAAGCGGCTCATCGCATGTGAGAGGGCCGCACACCACATGTCGGGGAACGACGGGTCGACGTCGCTCGTCGAGGGGTAGGGGTCGAGCTCGACGTCGCCCTCCACGACGAGTGGCGACGCCCCTCCCTGGACGCCGTGCCGGTCGCGCTTGAAGTAGATCCCCCACAGCTCGTCGGTCACGAGCGTCCCGTCGTCGGTGTGGAGGGGAGCGTCGGTGTCGAGATGGATCACGGGCGGCGCGCCGCCGTCGGCCGTCGCGAACATCCCCGGATCGACGGTGATCTCACCCTCCTGCAGGTTCCAGTACGTCCACATCGGCTGGTCGCGGACAACGTCTCCCGTCGGCGTGCGGACGTCGATGCGCTCGGGGAGCCCGAGCGCGCTCCAGAACTCCTTCGCCCAGGGGCCCGGAGCCACGACCACCTGCTCGCCCACGGCGATGCGGCCGCTGTCCGTGACGACCGCGCGCACCGAGTCGTCGGGAGCGAGCTCGAACCCCGTGACCGTCACGCCCGTGAGCACGCGAACGCCTTCGGCCTCGGCCTTGCCGAGCAGCCCGCGAACCGACTCCTTGTTGAACGCGAAGCCGCCCTGGTGCTCGTGCAGGCAGACGCTCACGCCCTTTGCCCTCCAGTCGGGGAAGAGCATCTTCATGTGCTCGTCGACCTCCGCCTCGCCCGTGATCAGCGTCGAGCGATACCCGATCCGCTGTTGCCGCTCGTAGGTCGCCACGAGATCCGGCTCCTGCACCTCCGGCCCGAGCGCGATGTAGCCGACGGGGTTGTAGTGGTAGGCCGCGGGGTCGGACTCCCAGACCTCCACACAGGCCCGCATGAGCTCGCTCATCGCTGGCTGGAAGTAGTTGTTGCGGACGACTCCGCAGGCGATACCGGACGCCCCGGCGCCCGGCTCGCTCTTCTCGAGAACCACGATGTCCTCGCCCGAGCCGGCACCGCGCTCGGCCAAGAGCTGCGCCAGGTGAAACGCCGTCGAGAGGCCGTGGATGCCGGCGCCGACCACGACATACGGAGAGGAAGAGGGAAGCATGGGTGGCAGTTAATTGCCCTACGGGCAACGCTGTGTCAAAATCGGTTCCGAGCCTACCATGCCCCGCACAGGACACCCAGCCGCGCGGCAGATCGCGTCCGTCGCCCGCGCGCTCGCCGTCCTCGATGCGATCGCAGACGGGCCGCCCGAGCTCGGGACGAACGATATCGCCCGCCGGACGGGTATCAACGCCAGCACTGTCTCGCGCCTGCTGGCCACCCTCGCCGACGGCGGTCTCGTGGAGCATGTTGCAGGCAGCGGCCGCTATCGGCTGGGGATGCGACTCGTTCAGCTCGGGGCTGCCGTGCTCCAGCGGGTCGACCTGCGGGAGGCCGCTCGGCCGCACCTGCTCGCGCTCGTCCGAGAGCTGGACGAGACGGCGACACTGTCGGTTCCCGGCGAGGAGGAGGCCGTCACCGTCGACTTCGTGGTGAGCAAGTCGTCGGTGCAGAGCGTCGCGCAGATCGGCCGGCCGAGCGTCGCCCATGCGACGGCAACCGGCAAGGTCATGCTCGCTTTCGGCGACGTCGGACTCCCCTCGCCCCCGCTCGCGCCGTACACCGACCGCACCATCACCCGGCTGCCGGAGTTGGCGGCGGAGGTGGAGCGGGTACGGAGACTGGGCTGGGCGCAGACGGTGGGCGAACGCGAGGAAGGCCTGAACGCCGTCGCCGCACCGGTGTGGAATAGCGAGAGCAAGCTGGCGGCCATCGTCGGCATGCAGGGGCCCGGCTCGCGCTTCAAGCCGAGCACCATGCGAGCCGCGGTCGAGCCCCTGCTCGAGCGCGCCGCGGCGATCTCGAGCGCGCTCGGCTGGAGCCCCTAGAACGGCCAGTAGGCTGTTCGATGTGGACGAGCGCGTGGCCGTGTTCCTCGATGAAGTGGCTGCCTGGGCGGGCAGGCAGGCCGACGTTTCGGGTGTGCTCCTGGTCGGCTCGCAGGCGCGAGTTGATTCGCCCGCGGACGACTTCTCGGACGTCGACCTCGTGCTCTTCGTCGACAGCCCGCCGCGGTATCTCGAGGAGACGGCGTGGCTGCGCGAGTTGGGAGAGCCGCTGCTCACCTTCGTCGAGCCGACAGCGGTCGGAGGCTTCGAGGAGCGACGTGTGCTGTTCGACAACGATCTCGACGTCGACTTTTCCATTGTCCCTTCCAGCGTTGCCACGGCTCCGCCCGCTGAAGCAAGCTCCGTGCTCGGACGCGGCTTCCGCGTCCTGTACGGTGAGCTCGCGTTCGACGCGGTCGAGCCGGGCGCAGTTGCGTCTGTCCCGACGCAACCGATGCTCGATCAGTTGTCGCACGACTTCTGGTACCACGTGTTGTGGGCGGCGAAGAAGCTGCGACGGGGCGAGCTCTTGGTCGCGAAGCAGGTCTGCGATGGCTATCTCCTGGGACAGCTGGTCGAGCTCGCGCGCTGGCGCGCCCGCGGCCGTGACACATGGCACGGTTACCGGTTCTTCGAGCGCTGGGCCGAGGAAGAGCTCGTCGCCGCGCTCCCTGCGACGTTCGCCCGCTACGAAGTGAACGACATCGCTCGAGCGCTACGTGCCACGGCCGATGTTTTCGGCGACCTCGAAGAGGAGGTCGCGCGCCGTTTTGATCTCGCGGTGACTGTCGACCGCCGCGAGGTTCTACGGCGGCTCGATGCACTTATTGCGGCTTA
>JACCTQ010000368.1 GCA_013812265.1 Actinomycetota bacterium | reverse complement strand
CCTGCTGCGGCAGGGGTCGCCACCTGGCCGATGCGGTTCCCGGTCAGTCGCACCGCGAGCGCGGTCGACTTGGCGTGCCCCGGGACGAGCTGGACGACGAGCGTCATCGAGAGCGGCTGCCCGAAGCCCATCCCGAAGCCCGCGACGACGCCGAGGGCGGCGAGCACCCAGACCTCGTGCGTGATCGTCATCCCCACGAGGGCGGCGGCCGCTCCGGCCGCACCGATCGTGATCAGGCGTGTCCTGCCGAGTCTCCGCACGGTGGCCCCGATCCCCACGCGCGCCGCGATCGACGCCGCGGCCCGGAGCGCCAGCAAGACCCCGATCGTGCGGGGCGCGATGTCGTTCTCGGCGCCGATGACCGGCATGTAGGCGGTGAAGACGTCGGCGGCCGCGAGCACGGCGATGCTCGCGAAGATCCCGGCGGGAACCCCTCGAGTCCGCACGATCGTCCGCACGCTGCCTCGCCGGGACGCCGTTCGGGTCGCTGACGTGGGGCGGCTCGCATCGGCGACCGCACCGCAGAGCGTGGCCAGCACGAGGATTCCTGTCGCGACGAGCAGGCAGCGCGTGGTCGCGCCGGCCGACGGCGTCCCGCTCTCTCCGAGCAGCAGTCCAGCGAGGAGCGGGCCGAACAGCTGCCCGAGGGAGACCCCCGCCGTCAGCAGACCGAAGTGATGGTCGTGCCGGTCGCTGTGGGACTCGCGGGCCACGACGTCCTGGGAGCCGAGAGCGAGCGCGAGATGGCCGAGGCCGATCACCGCGCTCGCGGCCGCGATCGTGAAGATCGTGGCAGAGACGGCGAGTGCGAGACACCCTACGGTCTGCACCGCGCAGCCGATCACGAGGAGCGGTGCACCACGCCGGTCCGACATCCGCCCCAGCGGAATCGCCAGGAAGATCGGCAGGAGTGCGAACGCCGCCGCCACGAGCCCGACTGCCTGCGCGCCTTCGCCGTAGGCGAGCAGGCGGTAGGACGTGGTCGGCCGGATCAGGTAGACGGCTGCCTGCGCGACGCCCATCGCGAGCAGGGCGAAGAGAAGCCGGCGGTTCACGGCTCTACTCCAGGAGCAGCCGCTTGGCCTGCTCGTAGAACGGGACGTCGACGAACTCCCCGTCGACGGTGATCGCTCCTTCGCCGGCCGCGAGCGCCCGCTCGTACTCCTCGACGACGCGCGCCGCGCGCCGGAGCTCCTCGGCGGTCGGGCTGAAAACCTCGTTCAGGATCGGCACCTGGCTCGGGTGCATGCACGGCGCACCGCGCAGGCCGATCGCCCGCGACTCCTCCGCCGAGCGGCGGAACGCGTCGAGGTCGCCGAAGCCGACGATTGCTCCGGTCAGCCCGATCGGGACGATCCCCGCGGCGCCGGCCGCATTGACGACGAGGAAGCTGGCGATCTCGTTTCCCCGGCCTCCGGCCACCATCCCCGTGGCGATCGTGTAGTCGCTCGAGCCCAGGCCGACGGCCACGACGCGAGGGTGCGCCGCGCAGATCTCGGCCGCGTTCAGGAGCCCCTTCGGCCCTTCGATGCGCGGGAAGAAGACCGTGTGGCCCTCCTCGAGGCCGCGTTCTGCCTCGACGCTCGAGGCGATCTCGGCGAGCGCGAGCACGTGCTCGGCCGAGTCGATCTTGGGCAGGACGAGCCCGCGCACGTGCGGCCCGATCGACGCCTCCAGGTCGCGGACGGCCAGGCGCCACGGCCGGTTGACCCGGACGAGGACGTCCGCGCCGGCCTGACCGACACGCGGGGCGGCCTCCCCGACGAGCCCGCGGGCGCGCTCCTTCTCGGAGGGTGCGACTCCGTCTTCCAACTCGAGGATGATCGCGTCGGCGCCGCGCTCGTGCGCCTTGGCGACGAACCGCTCGGAGACGACCGGGACGTAGAGCAGCGAGCGCCAGCGGGGCCGGTAGCTCGTCATACGACACCGTCGTCGGACAGACGAGCGAGCTCGTCGGCCCCGATCCCGAGCTCGCCGTACACGGCCGCGTTGTGCTCGCCGAGCGCCGGCGCAGCCAGGCGGATCGCGCCGGGCGTGCCCGAGAGCCGCGGCACCACGTTCTGCAGCACGACGCCGTCCTCCATCTGCACGATCGTCTCTCGCGCGCGATAGTGCTCGTCGGCCAGCGCGTCAACGATGTCGAAGACAGGCCCGATCGTCAGTCGGTGCTCGGCCGCGAGAGCAAGAATCTCCCTGCGCGTGAAGCGGCGGAACTCCGGCACCAGCGCCTCGTGCAGCTCATCCCGGTGAGCGAGGCGCGACTCGGAGTCGGCGAAGCGCGGGTCGGCGAGCACGTCGTCGCGCTCGATCGCGGCGAAGAAGCGAGCGGCGGTCTCGTCGGTGGCCGCGGAGATGGCCACCCAGTGGTCGTCGCTCGTCTGGAAGACGCCGCGCACGGAGGAGACGCCGGCGCCGGCGCCGCGGCTGCGAAGCCGCCCACGGGCCGCGTAGGCGGTCGCGTCGGCGCCCAGGATCGAGAAGAGCGGCTCGTAGAGCGAGACGTCCACGACCTGGCCGGGCGCGCCGTTCAGGCGCACGCTCCAGAGCGCGGCGAGCGTCGCCGCCGCCGCGTAGGTCCCGGCCACGGTGTCGGCCAGAGAAAGCGGCGCCTGAACCGGCGGCCCGTCGGCCGGGCCGTTCAGGAAGGTGAAGCCCGAGTAGGCCTCGGCGAGCGTCCCGAAACCCGGCTGGCTCGCTCGCGGGCCGGTCTGGCCCCATCCGGTAATGCGGACGACCACCAGGTTCGGGTTGCGCTCGAGCAGCCCTTCGGAGCCGCCGCACAGGCGCTCCAGCACGCCGGGGGTGAAGTTCTCCGCGAGCACATCGGCCGTTTCGGCAAGGCGGAGCAGGAGCTCGCGTCCGCGCTCGCTCGAGAGGTCGAGCGTGACGCTGCGCTTGTTGCGGCTGTAGGCCTTCCAGTAGGCGTCGTAGCCGTCGATCGTCGTCCGGCGAAAGGGGTCGCCGGCGCCTGGTCGCTCCACCTTGACGACATCCGCACCGAGGTCGCCGAGAATCAGGCCGAGCTGAGCGCCCGAGACGAGTCGCGTCAGGTCGAGAACGCGGACGCCGGCGAGGGGGCCCTTCGCATCGGGCTCGTAGCGCCGCCGCGGGAGGCCGGCGGTCGGCGCCGCGGCCGACTGCTCGGTCGGCGCCATCACACCGCCCCGCGTGCCGGCGCTCCGGGGCGCATCAGCCCGCCGGCGAGAGCGTGCATGGAGAGGAGTCCGTCACTCGACGACCGCGCATGCGTCGGGCGGGATGTGCACCCTGATCCGATCGCCTTCGACGCGGCGCGAGCTCTGCACGGTCAGCGCCAGCGGGCCGGCCTTGACGTCGTACTCGTAGTGGTCGCCGAGGAAGGCGACGGTCTCGACCTCCGCCTCCCAGGTGTTCATTCCGTCGACAGAGCGGTCGTCGAGCCGCATGACGGTGACGGCCTCGGGGCGAACGGCGATCGTGACGCTGCCCGAGACGCCCGCGCCGTCGTTCACGGTCAGCTGGTGCGACGAGCCTGCGACGTCGACGACGACACCGCCGCCGCCGCTCCCGGAGACCAGGCCGTCGATCAGGTTCACACGCCCGACGAACTCCGCCACAAACCGATTCGCGGGGCGCCGGTAGATCTCCTCGGGCGTACCGATCTGCTGCACCTCGCCGGCGCTCATCACCGCGACGCGGTCGCTCATCGACAGCGCCTCGTCCTGATCGTGGGTGACGAAGATCGTCGTCAGCCCGAGCGTCCCCTGCAGCTCCTTCACCCAGGCGCGCGCGCGTTCGCGGAGCTTGGCGTCGAGGTTGGAGAACGGCTCGTCGAGCAGGAGGACGGACGGGGAGTAGACGAGGGCGCGCGCGAGCGCGACACGCTGCTGCTGGCCGCCGGAGAGCTGGTGCGGGTAGCGCTGCTCGTAGGGCAGCATCTCGACCAGCTCGAGCACCTGGCGCACCCTGGCCCGTATCGCATCCCGTCTCAACTTCCGCACCTTGAGGGGGAATGCGAGGTTCCCGAAGACCGTCAGGTGGGGCCAGACGGCATAGGACTGAAAGACGATCCCGAGGTTTCGCTGCTCTGCCGGGACGGCGATCTTCGCGACTGCATCGAAGAACGTGTCGTCGCCCACGGCGATCCGCCCCGCCTCGGGATGCTGGAAGCCCGCGATCGACATCAGCGTCGTCGACTTGCCGCACCCGCTCGGCCCGAGCAGGGTGAAGAGCTCGCCCTCCGCGACGTCGAAGCTGACGTCGTCGAGCGCCCGCTGGTCACCGAATTCCTTGACGATGTTCCGGACGTGGATCTCAGGCACCGTGCTCTCCTCCCGAGACGCCGATCTTGAACAGCTTCGCGCCGATCGAGAGCACGACCACCGTGATCACGACCTGCACCATCGCCAGGGCCGAGACCGGCCCGACGGTGCCCTGGATGAACTGCGCAAGCATGGTCGCTCCCATGACCTCCGTGCCCGGCTTCACCAGGAAGACCGCGGGGTCGTAGTCGTTGATGATCTCGACGAACATGAGGATGAAGGAGGCGAAGAGAGCCGGCTTGAGCAGCGGCAGCACGATGCTGCGGCTCGTGCGCCACCAGCCGGCGCCCGCCGCGCGTCCGGCGCGGTCGAGCTCCTCGCCGATCCGCGCGAGCGTGGGGTACATGACGATGTAGGCGAGCGGCAGGTTGCGGACGCAGAACGCGAGCATGATCCCCCAGATGCTGCCGCGCATGTAATCGCCGAAGGCCCCGGTGATCAGGTACGCCCAGAAGAAGCCGATGCCGATGATGATCCCGGGCGTTGCGCGTGGATAGAGCATGAGGAACGGCAGCGTGCGCCGGAACCGGAAGCCCGATCGGTGCGCCACGAGCGTCGCGAGCGCAACGAAAGCCGTCGTCAACAGCGCGCCGACCAGCGCGATGACGGCGCTGTTTCGGATCGAGCGGCGGAAGGTGTCGTCGTCGAGGAGCACCTGCCAGTGCGCCGAGGTAAGGAGCTCCCACGGTGCGACGAGCGGCGTCAGCACGACGACGACGGACATGAGCGCCAGGCCGATGATGGGCACGAGTGTGGTGAATACGAGGTAGAAGGCGACCAGTCCCGTCAGCGGCCAGCGCGCGCTCCGCAGCCGGAGCAGCGCCTGGCGTCCGGACTTTCCGCCCACCGACACGAAGCGGGCTTCGGCGCCGAGCAGCCGGTTGCGCAGGACGAGGAGGGCCGTGGCGACGAGGAGCATCATCACCGCGCCGGCGCTCACGGAGCCCGGGTCCGGCGTCGTCGCGTTCGTCCACGTGTTGTAGAGATAGCTGGAGACGAAGACGATGTTGTTCGAGGTGCCGAGGAGAAGCGGGATTCCGAGCGCCGCGATGGAGAGCGTGAAGATGAGCGTTGCCGCATTCAGAAGTGCCGGGCGCAGCATCGGGATCGTGATGTTGGAGAGCACCCGCACGGGTCGGGCGCCCGCGCTGCGCGCGGCATCCTCGAGCGAGGAGTCAGCCCGCGACAGCGCCGCCTGGCAGGTGAGATAGGCGATCGGCAGCAGGCGCGTCGCCTCGACGAGGGCCATGCCCGGGATCGTGTCGATCGGGAGCGTGGGCAGGTGGAGCCGGTCGTTGAACATCGCCGTGAGGTAGCCGCCGGGGCCCCAGATCACCAGCCACCCGAGCACCATCCCGAGCGAGGGCAGGAGGATCGGCAGCAGGATCAGGCGACCGAGCGTCTTTCGGCCCGCGATGTCCGTGCGTGTGACGAGGATCGCCACGAGCGCCCCGCCGAGAACCGCCATGAGGGTCGTGAGCGAGGCGAATGCGAGCGTGTTGCCCCATGCGTGCCAGAAGGCCGAGTCGCCGAAGAGCTCGCGGTAGGGCTGGACGGTGAGGACGCCCCCGGCCTCGTACAGCGGGCGGTCCCGGAGCGAGGCGTACAGGAGCGGCACGAGCGGGCCCACGATGAGCGCGACGACCAGAAGCCACGTCCCCCAGTGCAGCGCCCACGCCGGAACGAGGCTCCGGCGTGGGCGGGGGAACGTCTGCTCGTAGGAGGTCGCGGTCATCGCGGCCCTTGACGCGCGTGCGCTAGCCGAAGATCCCGTGCCAGCGCGCCCTGAACTTCGGGTAGTCGTTGACGAACTTCTGGCTGAACGGCACCAGGATCACGTTCTTCCGCCCGACCTTCGCGTAGACGTCGGCCAGGGTGTTCTTGCAGTTCTTCGGCGTGAAGCCGTTACGGAAAGCGGTAAAGCCGGCGTCGCACATCGTCTGCTGGCCGGCCTTGCTGTAGATCCAGTTCAGGAACAGCTTCGCGGTCGCGGGGCTCGCTGCCTTGCGGGTGATGCCCATGCCGCGCGGAACGAGCGGCGTCGCGTCCTTGTTGTACGTCCAGCCGAGGATTCTCGAGAGATCCGGGTCGGTTTCGATGCCGAGCCGGACTGTGGGCGAGGTCAGGTACGCCGCGACCGCCGCACCCTGCGAGACGAGCGACCGCTGACCGGCAACCCCGGTCTGAGCCCTGAACCTGTCCTTGCCGATCTTGGCGAGATTCGACCAACCTTTTTTCTGGACGTACCCCCAGAGCCCGGTGTAGCCGAACAGGTTGTCGACGGTATACCCCGTGAGCTTCCCGTAGGTGCGCGAATCATTCGCCATCTGCGTCAGCGACCGCGGCACCTTGTCCTTCAGGACCAGCTTGTTGTACATGATGATCGCCGGATCGGGCGAGATGATGAAAACGCCCGGGTACTGCTTCGTGAACGCCGGAAACGCCTTCAGCTCGAGCGGGTCGTAGTTCACCATGTAGCGCTTCCGCTTCGCGTACACCCACAGGTTCGGCGCGCTCGAGATCAGCAGGTCCGCCGTGCGGGTGCCCTGCGCGGCCTCGGAGGCGTACTTGGAGAAGATGACGTTGTTGTCGAGGTCGTACGCCGTCGTCTGGACCCACGGATGCAGGGTCTTGAAGCGATCGGTCACGATCTTGAGGTTGGACGCCGGGGCGTTGGCGTAGAAGACGAGCCCCGATTCTCTCTTCGACTGCTTGATCAGAGCGGCGCGCGGGTCGGGTGCTCTGTCTCCCCTGTCGCTTCGCGCTCCTGCCTGGCCTGCCAG
>JACCTQ010000339.1 GCA_013812265.1 Actinomycetota bacterium | reverse complement strand
GGCAGGCCGTTCCCGACCGCACTCGACCCGTTCACGTGCAACCGCTACGAGCTGGCGGACTTCGCGCGCTCGGTCTACGACCTCGGGGTCAGCTACCTCGGGATCTGCTGCGGCGCTGGGCCGCATCACATCCGCAGCCTGGCCGAGGCCCTCGGGCGCACGCCTCCCGCGGGTCGCTACTCGGCGGACATGTCCAAGCACGCGTTCCTCGGCACGGACGAGCGGGTCAAGCGCGAGTACAAGGAGTACGCCGAGAAGCTTTGACGATTGCCCGTTACGGGCCGTGACGAGTACAAAACGACAGGTGGCTCTGATCCCGCTGTAGCGTCATCATGGCGCGCGTGCGGCCCGACCTTCCTTCCGGAACCGTCACCTTCCTCTTCACCGACGTCGAGGGCTCGACCAGGCTGCTGCACCAGCTGGGTGCGGCAGACTACGCGCAGGCGCTCGCCGACCACCGCCGCATCCTGCGCCATTGCTTCGTAACCCACGGCGGCACGGAGGTCGATACGCAGGGCGATGCCTTCTTCGTCGCCTTCCCCACAGCCCCGGGCGCACTGGCGGCAGCCTCCGAGGCGCTCGAGGCGCTGGAGCCGGGACCGATCCGCGTGCGGATGGGCCTGCACACGGGGACGCCGCACCTCGCCGAGGAAGGCTACGTCGGCGCGGACGTCAACCGTGCTGCCCGCATCGCCGCCGCGGGCCACGGCGGTCAGGTGCTCGTCTCGGCTGCTACCGCCTCGCTGCTCGACAGCGACCGACTCCGGGACCTCGGGGAGCACCGGCCCAAGGACCTGTCTGCACCCGAGCGCATCTACCAGCTGGGGCCTGACGACTTCCCGCCGCTTAAGAGCCTGCACCAGACCAACCTGCCCGTTCCGGCCACGCCGTTTCTCGGCCGCGAGCAGGAGGTCGCGGAGCTCGGTGCGTTGCTTGCTCGGGACGACGTGCGGCTGGTCACGCTCACCGGCACGGGAGGAAGCGGTAAGACGCGGCTCGCGCTGCAGGCGGCCGGAATGGCCGCCGATGCCTTTCCCGGTGGCGTCTGGTGGGTGCCGCTCGCAACCATTCGTGACCCGGCGCTCGTTCTGGAGGCCGCCGCGAGCGCCATGGGCGCGACGGGCGACCTCGCCGAGCACATCGACGACAAGTGTCTGTTGCTCGTGCTGGACAACTTCGAGCAGGTGGTGGAGGCGGCGGCAAAGCTCGCCGAGCTGCGCGGGCGCTGCCCCGGCCTCAGCGTGCTGGTTACGAGCCGCGAGCCGCTTCGCATCGAAGGCGAGTGGGAGTACGCGGTCGACCCTTTGCGCGAGGCAGAGGCGGTCGAGCTCTTCGAGACGCGTGCGCGGGCGGCGCGGCGAGACTTCGCGACGGACGACGACGTACGGAGGATCTGCGCCCGGCTGGACAATCTCCCGCTGGCGATCGAGCTCGCCGCGGCGCGAGTCAAGGTGCTGTCGCCCCGGGCGCTGCTCGAACGCATGGAACGGCGGCTCCCGGTGCTGACCGGCGGTACGCGCGACGCGCCCGAGCGGCAGCGCACGCTGCAGGCGACGATCGCGTGGAGCCACGAGCTACTCTCACGGGAGGAGCAGACGCTGTTTCACCGCCTTGGCGTGTTTGCGGGCGGCGCGACGCTCGACTCGGCAGAGGCCGTCTGCGACGCCGACCTGGACGCGCTCGCCTCGCTCGTCGACAAGAGCCTCGTCCGCCAGAGCGACGACCGCTTCTGGATGCTGGAGACGATCCGGGAGTACGCCGTCGAGCGGCTGGAGGCCGGAGGCGAGGCCGATGATCTCGGTCGCCTCCACGCCGAGTACTTCCTGGCGCTCGCGGAGGAGGCTGAGCCTCACCTGCGCGACTGGTGGACTGCGAGCGCCGCCGAATGGCTCGACCGGCTCGAGGGCGAGCACGACAACCTCCGCGCCGCCCTCGACCGGCTCGAGGCGTCCGGCGAGAATGAGCTCGCCTTGAGGCTGGCGGGAGCCGTGTCCGAGTTCTGGGACCTGAGAGGACATCTGGTGGAAGGCCGGCGCCGCCTTGCGAGCACACTCGCAGCCGACGAGCGCCCCACCGGCGCGCGCGCCAAGGCTCTGAGCGCAGCGGCCGCCTTGGCCGTTGCGTGTGGCGATGCGGCGACGGGGAGACTTCGTGCCGAGGAGGCGCTCGCGCTCCATCGCGCGTTGGGCGAGGAATGGGGCACGGCCAACTCCGTCTTCGTGCTCGGCTATGCCCTCGCCGAGGAGGGCGACATGACGAAGGCGCAGCAGCTCTTCGACGAGGCTGCACGGCGATTCGACGAGCTCGGCGACGAGCACTACACGCTGCTCGCACGTCGCTCCCTCGCGTGGGCGCACGAGGGGCTCGGCGACCTCGAGGGCGCCCGTGCACTACACGAGGACAACCTGCCCCGTGCGCGTGCGCTCCGCAACGAATTCATCGTGGCGAGCACGCTCGGCGCACTCGCGACGACCGCCATCGACGAAGGCCGCGTCCGGGACGCCGTGCCCATGCTGGAGGAGAGTCACCGTCTTTACCGTGAGCTCGGCGATCCCCTGGACACGGCCGTGAACCTGTGCCGCTTCGCGCGTGCCCTCGCCTGCGAGGGGAAGGCGGGGCCCGCGGCTCAGCTCGTCAGCAGCTACGAGGCCCTGTGCGAGCAGATCGGCGCGAACGTGCAATGGGCGGCCGAGATGAACGAGGGTACGCTCGCGACGGTACGCACCGAGCTCGACGAGGCCGAAGTCGACGGGGCCTGGGGGCAAGGACAGACGCTAACGGCCGACGAAGCCGTCCGGCTCGCCTTAGACTGTCTGGAGTAGAGCCCTGCAGACGGGGGTGCGTATGAATATCGCGGGTTGGAGCAAGGTGCTTCCGCGCTTCGGGTTGCGGCATCGGTCGGTCGCCGTCGTCGTCGCACTCGGCTGCGCGGTGGGCGCGCTACTCGTTCTGGCCGAGACCGGCCAGCCGGTGCGCGGTTCTACCCAGCAGTCGTTCAGCGTGACGAAGACCGGCCCCGCCGAACTGACGCTCAACCCGTGCTGCGCTCCCGCACGGTTCGACTACAGGATCACGATCAGCTACACGGGGGCGCCCCTGAACCCAAACAACCCAGGGGTGGTGACCACGTTTATGGACCGGCTTCCGATGCAGGTGATGAATCCGGGCATCGGTGACGCCGCCGACGCGCGCCTGAACAACTGCACTTATACGGCCCCAGGAGTCCCCGGACCAACGGTTTCTTGCACGGCGTACTTCGACTCGACACACCTGACGAACACGTTCACGATCGGCGTGAGGCCGACCGGGGAGGTGGGTATGGCGACAAACACGATCGAGCTTTCGAGCGGCGAGAGTGCGAGTTGGACGACGACCATCGTCCGGGCCTCCCCGCCGCCGCCACCACCGCCACCGCCACCGCCTGCGGCTCCAGCGCCGATTCCCGGCCCGGCGGCGGCACCTACGCAGACGGTCGTGGAGACGTTCACGGCACCCGGCGAGGCGGAGCCTCAGGCGGTTGCGATTGCCCCGACGGCACAGACCGGTCAGGTCGCCCTGACCTGGTCCGATCCCGGCAGCTCCTTCGACGCCACCGGCTTTCAGCTCGTTCAGCCGGGATCGGGGACGGCGCGCGTGCCGTCGGTGCTGGGGAAAGTGCGGCCGAAGCTGAAGATCACTAAGAAGCGGACGCGCACGTCGTTGAACGTGCGCATCACCGGGCTCAAGCGGGGCAAGCTCAAGTTCAAGATCGTCGCCAAGAAACTCAAGGGGCCGACGCGCGTGATAGCGAAGATCCGCCAGAGCAAGCGCGGCTGAGCTAGGGGTCTGTCCAGAAAGTGGCCGCAGTGGATGACGCGCGAGAAACTGCGCCAGACGAGGACGCAGGGAGCGCCAATATGCGGGCAGTGGGCTATCGGGATGACGCCCCTTTGTGCTGATTCCGTCATGGCCTGGTGCGATGCTGCCGTGGTGGACGCTCCGCTGGCCAGCCGCGACTATCCGGGCACGCTGCGCGAGTTCAATGCGTG
>JACCTQ010000338.1 GCA_013812265.1 Actinomycetota bacterium | reverse complement strand
CACGCATTGAACTCGCGCAGCGTGCCCGGATAGTCGCGGCTGGCCAGCGGAGCGTCCACCACGGCAGCATCGCACCAGGCCATGACGGAATCAGCACAAAGGGGCGTCATCCCGATAGCCCACTGCCTGCATATCGGTGCTCCCTGCGTCCTTGCCTCGCACCACGTGTCGCGTGTCATCCACCGCGGCCACTTTCCGGACAGGCCCCTAATAGAGGATTGGTCGGCGTCAGCCGACCAATCGTCATTCGTACTGCAGCGCTCTCAGGATGTTGAGACGCGCCGCCCGGCGGGCCGGGAGGATCGCCGCCAGCACGCCCACCACGACCGCCACGATCGCGAAGATGCCCAGCAGGCCGACGGGGACCTCGAACCGGACGTCGAACTGCGACAGGGCACGCGTCATCAGCGCCGCCAGGAGGATCCCGAGCGGCAAGCCGAGCGCGGCCCCGATCAGCGCGGTGATCACGCTCTCGTGGCGGATCATGCGCCGCACCTGACGGCGGGTCATTCCGACCGCCCGCAGCATGCCCAGCTCACGCGTGCGCTCGAAGACGCTCAGCACGAGGGTGTTGATGATCCCGAAGACGCTGACGATCACGGAGAGCGCGAGCAGCACGTAGAGCATGCTCAGGAACTGCTGGAACTCTTTGTCCTCCTTCTCGATCCACTCCGCCTGCGTCTGCACCCGCGCGTCCGGGTAGTCGGCGACCGCGGCCTCGACCGCCCTCTTCGAGCGCTCGGTCGGCCCACCGAGGACGTTCACGAAGGTGAAACGGTTGCGCTGCCGCTCGAACAGGCCGTCGAAGCTCGTCTTGGAGACGGTGACGCTGCCGAGGAGGGGGTAGAAGGGAGGCGGCTCGTAGGTCGCCTTGACTACGAACGAGCGGGTCTTTCCTCCCGGCGTGGTGATCGTGAACGAGTCGCCCAGCGCGAGCTCCTTGTCCTCGGCGAAGCCGCTGTCGAGGATCGCGCCGTTTCGTCTGAGTCCACGCACGACGGCGTCGGAGCCTTGCTTCCACTCGAACGCGTACGCCTCGGTGATCCGATCGGGGTCGATACCCGTCACGTTCTTGCCCGAGCCGGCCACCTTGGCGATCTCTTGCCGTACGTCGGTCACAAGCTCCGACACCGGCGCCTTGCGGGCTGCCTCGCCCGCGCCCGCCACGAACTCGGAGTAGCCGTCCTCCGACGTGATGATCAGGTCGGCCTTGATCTGATCCTCGATCGCCGCGCGGTTCGACGTTCGCATGCCCTGCGCGAGCACGGCCACGAACGCGACGAGCGCGATGCCGATCATGAGTGCCGCCGCCGTGGCGGCCGTGCGCCCCGTGTTGCGGATGGCGTTGCCCTGCGCCAGCCGCCCGGCTGCGCCTCCCATTTGCCTCGCCGGCCAGCCGACCAGCGCGGCCAGCGGCCGCACGAGGTGGGGCGAGATCAGGGCGACTCCGACGAAGAGCGCGAGCACACCCGACGCGATGGACAGCAGCCGTTGTGCAGTGTCGACGTCGTCCGCGAACAGCGAGTAGCCGAGCAGCGCGGCGGCAAGCGCCAGCAGAACGGCCGCGATGTAGGGCGAGAGCCGGCCGAGCCGTCCGCGCGGAAGCGTCATGCCCTCGCGTACCGCCGAGATGGGCGCCACCCGGGTCGCCCGCACAGCCGGTGCGAGACCCGCGAGTAGCGTCACGACGATTCCGACCAACAGGGAGACGATCACCGTCTGTGTCGAGAACACGAGGCCGGTGGTCGGCAGCTCGAGCTCGAGCGCCTTGAAGAGCGCGTTCAGGCCCTTCGCCAGCGCCAGCCCTCCGAACAGGCCGATCACCGACGCGGCGGCACCGATCGTGAGCGCCTCCAGCAGCACCGAGCCGAGCACCTGCCGCCGCGAAGCCCCGATCGTCCTCAGCGTGGCCAGCTCCCGTGTTCTCTGGGCCACCGTGATCGAGAGGGTGTTGAAGATGACGAAAGCCCCCACGAACAGCGCGATGCCTCCGAAGGTGAGCAGGAAGTAGCGGATGAAGGTCATGAACGTGCCGACCTCCGCGCTGTCCTCGCTTGCCTGCTCCGTGCCCGTCTGTACCTGCACCGTGTCCGGCAGCCGCTGCTCCAGGTCGCGGACGAGCTCGGCCGGCGTGGTTCCCCGTTTCGCAGCAACCGAGATGGCGTCGTAGGCGTTCGGGCGATCGAGGAGCTGCTGCGCGGTGGGAAGATCGAAGACGGCGAAAGTGGCGCCGCCCAGCGAGTCGACGCCCCGGTACTGCGCGATACCCACGACCTCGAACGCGCGCACGGGCTTCAGCGTCGCGACCGATACGCGGTCGCCGATGGCATACCGCTGCTTCTCCGCGGTGCCGGAGTCGATCACGATCTCGTTCGATCGGGTCGGCCACCTGCCACTGCCCTGCAGCTCGAGCGGGTTAAACCGCGTCATGGCCGGGTCTACCCCGAAGCCGAACGTCGGGGCGTTCTTCACGATCGGCTCGCCGTCGCGATCGATGATCTTCACCGCCGTGTCCTCGAAGATCCCGCCGGTTGCCGCGTCGACCGACGGAAGCGCGCGAACCGTGTCGATCACGCTTGCCGGGACCGGCGGCGCCTCGGCGATCTCGCCCTCGAAGTTGATGTTCGAGGACCGTGCGGTCACGACCGCGTCCGTGCCGGCGTACGATTGGACGAAGATGCGGTCGAACGCCCGATCGATGGTGTCGGTCAGGACGAGCGTTCCGCTGATCATCGCGACGCCGAGAACGATCGCGAATGCCGTCAGGACGGCACGGAATTTCCTTCCCAGCAGTCCTTTGAGCGCAACGGCGGTCATGACCCGCTCACCTCGCTCAGGGCCTCGAGCACCTGGGCCTGCGAGGAGCGCCCGAGGGTCTTCACGATCCGCCCGTCGTCCAGGAAGAGAATGCGGTCGGCGATCGTCGCGGCATGCGCGTCGTGCGTGACCATGACGGTCGTCTGGCCGTAGGAGTCGACGGAACCCCGCAAGACGTCGAGAATCTCATCGCTGGTGCGGGAGTCGAGATTGCCGGTCGGCTCGTCGGCGAAGAGCACCGTCGGCTTGGAGACGAGGGCGCGCGCGATCGCGACCCGCTGCTGCTGTCCACCGGAGAGCTCAGATGGTCGGTGCCGCTGGCGATCCTCGAGGCCCACCGTCGCGATCACCTTCTCCACCCAGCCCGGCTCGGCCTTGCGTCCTGCGAGCTGGAGCGGGAGGACGACGTTCTCCTTCGCGGTGAGCATCGGGAGGAGGTTGAAGAACTGGAACACGAAGCCGATGTGCTTGCGTCGGAGCTTGGTGAGCTCGGTGTCGCCGAGCTTCGTAATCTCGGTGCCGTCGATCGACACCGTTCCGGCCGTGGGCCGGTCGAGGCCGGCGAGGATGTGCATCAGCGTCGACTTGCCGGAGCCCGACGGTCCCATGACCGCCGTCAGCTCGCCGCGGGCGACGCCGAGCGAGACGCCCCGTAGCGCGTCGACCGCGGTGTCGCCCTCGCCGTAGCGGCGAGCCAAGTCCTCGGCGACCACGACGGGCTCTTCGGCCGCCTTGTGATCGAGCAGGACGCGCTCGTCGCTGAGAGTAATTGCCGCTTCCATGGCAGCTCCTTCTTCGGTTGGGAAGTTCACGTGGTCGAGGCTAGGCGGCCGTTTCGCCGGCGTCGTCGGCCGCGCTCGCGATTCGGGGTCATCCCCGAGGACGATTCGAAGTCGTCAGCCGGGACGAGGCGGCGCAGAGGTGCTTCGGTTACCTTCACGGGCGTGAGGGAACGGCTCATGCCTCTGCTGCGCCGCCACGTCTTCGACCTGTTCGTGGTCGCTGCAGCGATCGGCGGCGCGATCGAGATGACTTTCTCGCGCGGCGGCGAGGACAGCCCACAGGGTCCGCTCTACGTGCTCATACCCGCCGTTGTCCTGATGATGCT
>JACCTQ010000324.1 GCA_013812265.1 Actinomycetota bacterium | reverse complement strand
AGACGACGGTCGCCGGAACGCTCGCGCGGGCCTTCGCGCAATCGGGCCACAGCGTGCTCGCGCTCGACGCGGACACGAACCCCATGCTCGGCATCTCGCTCGGTCTAGGGCCGGAGCAGACGGACATCCTCGTTGGTGCGCGGCAGGCGCTCGACGCAGGGGAGCTCGAGCACGAGCCGACGACGGAGGGGATGGTCGAGATTTTCGGCACCGACGCGCCCGACGGCGTCCGGCTCGTCGTCTGCTCGCGGATCGAGAAGGCCGATCCCGGCTGACCTTGATGCGGGCTTTCGCCCGAGCAGTTGCTCGGGGAGCTAGGACGAGACGGGCGAGTTGTGGTCTTCGACATGGAGGCGGGCGTCGGCACGTTGCTCGGGGCGGTCGATCCAGTGGTAGAGGCATCGTCTCCGCAGAGCGTCGTGCAGCTCACGCGTCCGGTTGGACGTCACGATCACTGCCGGAGGCTCCTCGGCACGAACGACGCCGATCTCCGGGATGGTCACCTGGAAGTCGGACAAGAACTCGAGCAGAAACGCCTCGAACTCGTCATCGGCGCGATCCAGCTCGTCGATGAGGAGCACGGCGCCGGGTTGATCGAGCGCTTCCAGCAAGGGCCGGCGCAGCAGGAACCGCTCCGAATACAGCGCTTCGTCGCCACCGGCGCGCAGGTGCAGCAGCTGCCGCGGGTAGTCCCAGTCGTACAGCGCGTGGTGAACGTCGATGCCCTCGTAGCATTGGAGACGGAGGAGCGGGGCTCCGGTGGCGGCCGCTAGAGCCTTCGCCAGCTCGGTCTTGCCGACCCCCGGCTCCCCTTCGACGAGCAGCGGCTTGCGCAGACGCAGAGCGAGGAACAGAACCGTGGCAAGCCCCTCGTCGACGAGGTAGCGCTCCCCCGCGAGCGCGGTCTGCAACGCCTCGATCGTCTCCCAAGGGCCTGTCTGAGAGTCAGAGCCAGGCATGGACTGTCTCCTCGACCTTCCTCGCGGCGCCGTCGACCGCCCGGGCTACCTCGGGAGATAGCTCCGCACCAAGCTCGTCCACGCCGGCAGGCTGGCAGCCGATGATGACGAGACGCTCGGGCAGGGCGCCCATCGCCTTCGCCATGGCCAGTACGCGCTGCGGGTTCGCGAGGTGCACGTCGGGAACGTGCACCGCCTCGCCCACCTCCGGCTCGATCACAAAGGTCGTGCCCGGCTCGGCGCCCTGGTCGACGGCGTCGATGAGCACGAGCCCGTCGCAGCCGGCGAGCAGCTCCTGGAGCAGGGCGATCCCCCCGATTCCGGTCTCGATTACCTCCGCCCCGTCCGGAAGGGGTCGTAGCCGGGCTGCAACGGCGGCGCCGAACCCGTCGTCCCGCCGGAGCACATTGCTACTGCTGCGACCAGCACCCGCCCCATCAGGCCACGTTCACGGCGACGCGAACCTTGTCGTTCTGAACGGAGACGGGTACCACAGCCAGACCGGGCTCCTCGGGGTGATCGACACGCTTGCCCGACCGGGCGTCGTAGGCGCAGTTGTGCCAGGGACAGACGATCACCGTGTCCGTCAGCCTCCCGCCTTCGAGTGGCAGACCGTCGAGTGCGCAACCGTTTCGAAAGGCGTACATCTCACCCCGGACGGCGGCGATCAGGACGGATGCGCCGTCGACCGACACGGCCTTCATCTCGCCCGACGACAGGTCCGATGTCGTTACCGCGTCGGCGAACACCGGTCGTCTGAGCTTCTGGATCTGCAGCAGCGGCTTCGCCTCTTCCGGCTCGTGCGCCACGAGCTCGCGGAAGTTGACGTAGTGCTCGCGAAGCACCTCCTCGATGCCGCGCCGGAGCGTCATGGCCGAGCCGGCGCAGCCGACGCAGGCGCCGGAGAGACGGAGGTGTTCGAGTGCAGCCACGGCGGCGTCGTGTGCGGGGCCAAGATCACCGGCGAGACCGAGGAAGAGGTGCTCGCCAAGGCGGTCGAGCACGCCCGCAAGAAGCACAAGGTGGATCTCGCTCAGGCGCAGACGCTGGCCCGCTACGCAGCGAGCCTCATTCGCGACGCGAAGTAGGGCGCTGGATGATTACGCCGTAGAGGGCGTGATCGAGAGCGAGCGCGATCCGGTCTCCGGTAGTGCGATCGGCCGCGCGATCGGCCTCGAACAACGGTGCAACGGTCGCTACGTAGAGCGCCCAGATGGCCAGTCCGTACAGAGGCCCGCTCGCTCGGCGCCGAAGCAGGCGCTCCGGGAGGAAGACGTACCCGACCGAGGCGAGCGCTCCGAACGACCAATGCGCGAGCTCGATGGCCGCGCCGCGCTTGCCGGGTGGAATCCGAGCGAGCAGCCGGGGCACGCCCTCCGTGGCGATCTCCTCCGGCGGAGGCTTACGGAGGAGCCCCAAACCTATAGTGACGCGGCGCAGGCCGGTCATCGCCATCGCTCCGAGGACTCCGCGCACGGCGGCCTCTCCGACGGATCGCGAGTAGTCGCCGTCTCCCACGGTGAGCTAGGCTATCCGCGCTAGATGCGAAACGCATGCACGCGCTAGTGATGCTGGCCGTGTCGACGACAGGCTGGTGGGTGCTCGGCTCCAATTTTGGCCGCGGCCGTGGTAGTCGTTGCCGCGTTGCTGCTGCTGGCCATCATCGCGCTCGGCCGGCCTTCGGTGTCTGCGCGACCCGACTCGGGGCGGTCTAGCGACCGTGCTCAACGAGCTGGCGCTCGCCGCGAACGTCGCCATCGTGCTCGACGAGGCTTCCGTCCCCGTGGCGCCTGAGGTCGTCGGCGCCGCGGAGATCCTCGGCATCGACCCGCTCTATGTGGCCAACGAGGGCAAGCTCGTAGCCGTTGTCGCGCCGGAGTCGACAGACGCGGCGCTGGCGGCGCTCCGCGCCCATCCTCTCGGGGGCTTCGCCGCCCTCGTGG
>JACCTQ010000323.1 GCA_013812265.1 Actinomycetota bacterium | reverse complement strand
CTTCGTGCGCTTTCGACGCAGGAAAGGCCCGCTTCGAAGCGGGCGTCGCAGGGTTCGGAAGCTTCGCCTCCTCGCAGTTCTCCTCCTGCTGGGTGCGCTTGCTTTCGCCTCCTTCACGTTCGGGCTCGTCTCGGCGATCGGCAGCGAGATCCCCGAGCTGAACCCGGTGCGCCAGCAGAAGCAGGAGCAGGACGGCTACATCTACGACGCGCGCGGCAAGCGCATCCTGACCGTCCTCCGCGGATCCGAGAGCCGAGTGCTCGTCCGCTGGCGGGACATCGATCCGCTGATAAAGCTCGCCATCATCGCGATCGAGGACAAGCGCTTCTGGGAACACCGGGGCGTGGACCTGCGCGGCATCGGCCGCGCGCTTTGGGCCGACCTTCGGGAGCACGAGGTCGTCCAGGGCGGGTCGACGATCACGCAGCAATTCGTCAAGAACGCCTACGTCAAGAACGAGCAGGCGATCGGGCGAAAGGTCAAGGAAGCGGCTCTCTCGTGGCAACTCGAGCAGAAGTGGACGAAGCCAGAGATCCTGACGGCGTATCTGAACACGATCTATTTCGGCAACGGCGCCTACGGTGTGGAGCGCGCGGCCGTAACGTACTTCGGCCACGGTGCCGACGAGCTCAACCTGACCGAAGCGGCGCTGCTCGCCGGCATACCGAAGGACCCGAGCCGCTTCGATCCGGCCACGAACCCACGCGAGGCCAAGGAGCGGCGAAACCTCGTGCTGCGCGAGATGTTCCGTCAAGGGTTGATCACCCGGTACGCCCTGCGGAAGGCGACTCGCGCTCCTATGCCCGACCCCGACGACATCCGCCTACCCGGCACGGAGGGCCCCGCGCAGTACTTCGTGAACTACGTGAAGCAGCAGCTGGTCGACCAGTACGGGTCGGCGCGCGTCTTCGGAGGCGGGCTTCGAGTTCGTACCAGCATCGACCTCGAACTCCAGGAGGCCGGTCGCGACGCAATCTCCAAGTGGCTGAAAGGGCCGACCGCACCTTCGGCGGCGCTCGTCGCCATCGACACGCGAGACGGCCGGGTTCTGGCCATGGTCGGCGGGAAGAACTACCGCGAGAGCCAGTTCAACCTCGCGGTTCAAGGCCAGCGACAGCCGGGCTCGTCCTTCAAGCCGTTCGTGCTCGCGGAAGCGCTCGAGCAGGGAATCTCGACCGAGACCGAGTTCGTCTCCAAACCGGTGGTCATCCCGCTGGGGGACCGGCTCTGGTCGGTGTCCAACTACGAGGATGCGTACCTCGGCCCGATCGACCTGGAGACGGCGACGATCCACTCGGACAACGCCGTCTACGCCGAGCTCACACGGCTCGTGGGCCCGGCCAAGGTCGTCCGCCGGGCTCGCCGCCTGGGCATTACGAGCCCGCTCGAGGACTACTTCTCGATCGGCCTGGGAGCCCAGGCGGTCAACCCGCTCGAGATGGCTCGCGCATTCGCGACGTTCGCCAAGGGCGGCCTGCGTGTCGACAACTCGCTCAACCGCCTACGGAACCGGCCGCGGGCCATCCTGCAGGTGCGGAGCGGCGCGAGCGGACGCGTCGACCGGAACCGACCGAAAGCCGTGCGTGTAGTCGATCCGCGCACCGCCTCGGTCGTGAGCTCGCTACTGCAGAAAGTCGTGCAGCAGGGAACGGGCCGCCGGGCCGCGCTTCCGGACGGGCGGCCGGTGGCCGGCAAGACGGGGACGACCGAGAACTACGGGGACGCCTGGTTCGTGGGCTACACGCCGCAGATCGCGGTCGCGGTGTGGGTCGGTCACCCGAACGAGCTTCGTCCCATGCTGACGAGCTTCCACGGGGAACCCGTTGCCGGCGGAACCTTCCCGGCACTCATCTGGAAGAGCTTCATGGAACGCGCCGTCGCTCTGAAGGAGTATGAACCAGAGCCCTTCTCGTCGCCGCCGGCCGAGTACGCGGTTCCGAGAACCGTTGTCCCGAGGGACGGCGAGATCCAGGTCGACAACGGCCGCTGCCGCGCTACGAGGACCGTCTGGTACGTCAGTGGCTCGGGGCCTGCGAAGACGGCTGATTGCAAGCCGAACGAGGTCGAGGTGCCAACGGTGGTCGGTGAAAGCGTCGAAACGGCCGAGGCCCGCCTGGAGGCTCAGCCGCTGACGCCGAACCTCGTGGTCAGGCCGGCCGAGGCGAAGGAGCCGCTGAACGTGATCCTCCGCCAGCACCCCAAGGGTGGGACGCTGTCGTCGTTCGACGAGGTCACGATCGTCGCGGCGAAGCCTACGCACGGCGTGGTTCCACGCGTCGTGGGCCTTCCGCTCCGGAGCGCTCGGCGAAAGCTCGCGCGGCTACAGCTCGAGGCGAAGGTCGTCGAGTTCGCGGAGGGCAAGCCGGGCACGGTGCTGTTCCAGATCCCGCGAGGCGGGGTCGCAGCGGCGCCCGGTCTCGACATCAAGCTCGTGGTGGCACGGGCGTAGACGTTCGCGCGAAGGGGCGGCTCAGGAAAGGTGACCCTTCCAGGCCGTAGCGCCACGGACGGTCTGATGCCTTCGAGATCCCGATACGCGGCCCGATGAGCATCGGTGGTGGGCGCTCACGTGCGAACAGACAGAACGGCCGCCGATCGAGCTCTGTCCCGTCGTGCGCGTCCGAGATGGCGAGCGCCTGACAGAGGCGGCCCGGACCGGAGCAGAGCAGCCGCACCGCCTCGAGACTGCGTCGGTCTCGCATTTGATCGAGCCCGTGGGTCGGCTCGAGGGCGCGAATCAGGACGGCGCTGGCGCGCCCTTTCTCCTCGCAAACGAGGTTGAGACACCAATGGATCCCGTACGACCGATAGACGTACGCGTGCCCCGGCGATGCGAACATACTCGCGTTCCGAGCTGTCCGTCGCCCGCCGAAACCGTGGCTGGCCGGATCCTCCTGGTCGTAAGCCTCGGCCTCCACGATCACGCCGCCGATGCCGTCCACGAGCAGCGTCGCCCCGACGAGCTCTGGGGCGACTTCGTGGACGCTCCGCGCGAAGAAGCCCTGTCCTA
>JACCTQ010000105.1 GCA_013812265.1 Actinomycetota bacterium | reverse complement strand
GCAAAGCGGCGCCGGACTGCGTCCTCAGTCGCTTACATGTGCCCGCACATGCGCGCTCCCTGCGTCCTTCCCCGGCTTGCTTTTCGCGCGCCAGGATCATCAAGCGACTTCCGGGACGGAGCACTAGATGTCGTGGACCGACTGGATGCGGGGACAGGAAGTCGAGCCGTCGCTGTACGCCGCCGACCTCTCGCGGCTCGGCGACCAAGTTCGGACTCTTCTCGACGCCGGGGCGCGCATCTTCCACTTCGACATCGGCGACGGGCACTTCGTCCCGCCGATCACGATCGGCCCGATCGTGCTGCAGTGGATCTCTCCGCTCGTGCACGAGGCGGGCGGCCGTCTCGACTGTCATCTGATGACCATGAGTCCGGAGCGGCACTTCGGGGCTATCGCCGAGGCCGGCGGAGATAGCGTCACGGTGCACTTCGAGGCGTGCTCTGACCTCGAGCGGACGATGGCGGACGCGCGTAGCCGTGGGCTGGGGGTGGGTGTGGCCTTCAACCCCGAAACGAGCCCCCAGGTGGTCGGTCCGGCCGTGCGCGGGGCGGACCTCGTGCTCTGCATGAGCATCGAGCCCGGCTATTCGGGCCAAGCGTTCATGCCCGCGGCGCTCGAGCGCGTCGCCGTGCTTCGCGGCCTGCTCCCGGCTGGAATCCACGTGCAAGTCGACGGGGGCGTGGGCGCTGACAACGTGCGCGAGCTTCGCGAGGCCGGTGCGGACCTGCTCGTCGCAGGGACGAGCATCTTCGGAGCTGCGGATCCAGGCTCCGCGTACGAGAGCTTGGCCCGGGCGGCCGTTTGACGTGAGTCTTGAGCGAGCCCTCGAGCTTGCCGAGCGGGGGCGTGGGACGACGCGCCCGAACCCGGTTGTCGGAGCCGTCGTCGTTCGCGACGGCGAGACGGTCGGGGAGGGATGGCACGAGCGCCCGGGCGGTCCGCACGCCGAGGTCGTCGCGCTCCAGGCGGCAGGCGAGCGTGCTCGCGGAGCGACGATGTACGTGACGCTCGAGCCGTGCGCCCACCACGGCCGGACGCCGCCGTGCGCCGACGCGCTCGCGGCCGCCGGGGTGGGGCGTGTGGTCGCCGCGGTAGGCGATCCAGATCCCCGGACGAGCGGTCGAGGCTTCGACCGGCTTCGCGCGGCCGGGATTGCGGTCGAGACGGCCGACGAAGAGCTGGAGTGGCGCGCCCGCGTCCAGAACGAGGGCTATCGCGTGTGGGTCGCTCACGGCCGCCCGCTCGTCACCTACAAGGTCGCCGCGACGCTCGACGGGCGGGTTACGGTGCCGGGCTCGCGCTGGGTGTCCGGGGAAGCGAGCAGGCGGTTCGTGCACGAGCTACGTGCGGCTAGCGATGCCGTGGCGGTGGGCATGGGGACGGTGCGCGCAGACAACCCGGCGCTCACGGCTCGTGAGGTGGCCTTCGACCGCCAGCCCCGGCGCCTCGCCTTCGGACGCGGCCCGCTTCCCGAGGGCTCGGAGCTCGAGCTCCGGTCGGGGGGACTCGAGAGCGAACTGGGGGGGCTGGCGAGAGACGGAGTGCAAACGCTGCTGCTCGAGGGTGGCCCGACGCTGGCCAGCTCCTTCCTCCGCGCCGGGCTCGTGGACAAGCTGCTCGTATTCGTCGCGCCTCGCCTGGCCGGCGAGGGGCCTACTCTGCTCGCGTCCTTTCCCGGGCCGGTCGACGTACGGCGTTTCACCGCGCGCCGCATCGGTGAGGACGTTCTTCTGACCGCGTACATCCACCAACCGTGAGAGAAGGAGCTCCCGACCGGATCCAGCGCGACGAGGACCGGATCGTGACACTCCTCTCGCACTGGCTCGCACGCCACGTCGGCGACGAGGAGTTGCTGCGCGGGCTGGAGGCGATCGGGGCGGCCGGCCTCGAGACCGGCCAGGCGGAGGCAGTTGGCGAGCTGACCGCTGAGCTCCGAAGCGGTGGGAGGAGCGGTTCGCTCGAGATGGCGGTGCGGGAGACCCTGGAGGCGCTCGCTCTCGGGATGTAGCTTGTCCCCGTGTTCACCGGCATCGTTCGCGAGCGCGGGCAGGTTCGGACGGCGCGCAGGACCGGCGGGGGTCTGGCAATCGAGGTCGAGGCGCCGGAGACCGCTGGGAAGGTCGCGGTAGGTGACTCGGTGTCCGTGAACGGCTGTTGCCTCACGGCCACGGCCGTGGAGGACGGTCGCATCTCGTTCGACGCGGTGCCGGAGTCACTGCGCCGAACATCCTTGGGCCGGCTGGAGACCGGCGCCCACGTGAATCTCGAGACAGCCGTAAGGGCCGGGGAGCCGCTCGGGGGCCATTACGTGCAAGGACATGTGGACCGCACCGGACGCGTGCGCTCGGTCGAGCCCGAGGGCGAGGGAGCGCGTCTATGGATCGAGGCTTCCGCCGAGGTGCTCCGGTACTGCGTCGAGAAAGGCTCGATCACCGTAGAGGGCGTCTCGCTGACGATCGCGGAGCTCGCGTCCGACGCGTTCGCGGTCGCTCTCGTTCCTCACACGCTAGCCAGGACCACGCTCGGCGCGCTGGCTGCGGGCGACGAGGCCAACCTGGAGGTGGACGTGCTCGCGAAGTACGTCGAGCGGCTGCTGCCGCAACAAGCGTCCTTCTGAGACGGGCTCCCAGCCGCGATACGATCCGCGTGTGCAGCGACATCTGAGCGCAGTCGATCCCGACCGCCCCTTCGCGACGATCGAGGAGGCGATCGAGGACGTCCGGCAGGGAAAGTTCGTCGTCGTCGTCGACGCTCCGGACCGGGAGAACGAGGGCGACCTCACGATCGCCGCGCAGTTCGCGACGCCGGAGGCGATCAACTTCATGGCCACGCACGCGCGCGGTCTCATCTGCCTTTGCCTGACCGCCGAGCGGTGCGACCGGCTCGCCCTAAAGCCGATGACCACGAACAACGAGACGCCTTACGGGACGGCCTTCACGGTCTCGATCGAGGCGCGCGAGGGCATCAGCACCGGAATCTCCGCCGCAGACCGGTCGCGCACGATCCAGGTGGCGATCGATCCCGGGAAGGGCCCTGACGCAATCGTCCAGCCCGGCCACGTATTCCCTTTGCGCGCCCGTCCCGGTGGTGTCCTGGAGCGAGCGGGACAGACGGAGGCGGCAGTCGATCTCGCCCGCCTGGCGGGGCTGATTCCCGCCGGCGTGGTCTGCGAGGTCATGCGCGAGGACGGCACCATGGCGCGCGTGCCCGACCTCGTGCAGTACTGCCGGAAGCACGGGTTCAAGCTGGTCACGGTGGCGGATCTCATCGAGTACCGTCGCCGGAGGGAGAAGCTGGTGGAACGGCAGACGTCCGTACGCCTTCCGACCGAGTACGGCGAGTTCACGGCCGTCGCCTTCCGCGAGCTGCTGACGGGCAAGCACCACGTGGCACTCGTGCGCGGCGAGATCGCGGGGGCCGACAACGTGCTCGTCCGCGTGCACTCCGAGTGCCTCACGGGCGACGTCTTTCACTCGCTCCGCTGCGACTGCGGCGAGCAGCTCGAGCTGGCGCTGAAGCGAATCGGCGCGGAGGAGCGCGGCGTGCTCCTGTACATGGCGCAGGAGGGCCGCGGTATCGGGCTGCTCAACAAGCTCAAGGCCTACGAGCTTCAGGAGAGCGGGCTGGATACGGTCGAGGCGAATCTCGAGCTCGGTCTACCGGCCGACATGCGAGAGTACGGGATCGGAAACCAGATACTCGCGGAGCTCGGGCTGTCGACGATACGCATTCTCACGAACAATCCCAAGAAGATCACCGGCATCGAGGGCTTCGGTCTCACGGTCGTGGAGCAGCTCCCGATCGAGGTGCCGCCGAACGCCGAGAACCGCCATTATCTCGAGACGAAGCGAGCGAAATTCGGTCACAGGCTGCACCACCAGGATCTCCGTCTGGAGCCCGAGCCGGAATGAGCGAGCGAGGCGAGGAGGTTCAGCCGCTGCACGACCCGCCCGCTCGAGAGGACCTGGGGACGCCGCTGCCCGCCAGCAACTATGAGGACGCAGTAGCGTCAGAAACGGCCGAGCACGCCGGCGGCGAGCTGTTCATTCCCGACCAGTACGCGGTGATCGAAGGGACGCCGGACGCAAACGGGCGCCCCGTGGGCGTCACCGTCAGCCGGTTCAACGCGGACATCACGAGCCGCATGCTGGACATTGCGCTGCACGAGCTCGACCGGCTGGGCGTCAGCGCCGATTCCGTCACGGTCATGCCGGTTCCGGGAGCGTTCGAGCTTCCGCTGGCCGCCATGGCGCTCGCCAAGACGCGGCGCTATGCCTGCGTGATCGCGCTGGGCTGCGTGATCCGGGGCGAGACCCCTCATTTCGACTACGTGGCTGGTGAAGCGGCCAGCGGCCTGCAGCTTGCCGCCCTGGACACGGGCGTTCCGGTCTCGTTCGGGCTTCTGACGTGCGAGACCCGGGAGCAGGCCGAGGCGCGTATCGACCGCGCCGCCGACGCGGTGCGGAGCGCTCTGGAGATGGCAGACGTCTTCGGGCAGCTACGGTCGGCGCCCACCACCGCGGGCGCCACTAGCCCAAGCTAGTGCTAGTGCCAGATCAACCATCAGCACCCTTCCGCTAGACTCGCCGGCCATGTCCAAGGTCTGCGCCGTGTGCGGAAAAGCCCCCTCCTTCGGGCACAGCCGGAGCCATTCGATGGCGGCGACGAATCGTCGCTTCAACCCGAATCTCCAGCGCGTTCGCGTCCTGCTGGCGGGTAAGGCCACCCGTGCCTACGTCTGCACGCGATGCCTCAAGGGCGGCAAGGTCGAGAAGGCCTTGCCGGCAGGCTGACCGACAAAGCGTCGAGTAACAGACTCGCTGCGCCGGCTCGTCGTCACGGCCGGTTCCTATACTCGGCAGCCCTGGTCGTGCAGGGAACATCGCCTCTTTCGGCTTCCTTCGCGGGGGGGAAACCCCCTGCGCGGTGGCGGCCCCTCTCCGGTAGCCCGAACGCTGCCTCGCTGGCACGCTCGGTGGACAGTCTGCCCGGAGTTAGCGTCGGTCTCAAGCGCAAGCTCGCCAAGCTCGGGCTCGAGAGCGTCCAGGACCTCCTTCTGTACCGGCCCCGCCGTTACGAGCCCGCCGTCCGTCAGTGCCGCATCGCCGATCTGTGGGGGGACGAAGAGGTCGCGATCGCAGGGGAGGTTCGCCGGACGTCGGTCAGGCGGCCCTCGCGGCGGCTCTCGATCGTCCAGGCTCGTGTGGCCGACGAGAGTGGAGAGATCACGGCCGTCTGGTTCAACCAGGCGTGGCTGGCGGACAAGCTGCGACCGGGCACGCGCATACGCCTTCGCGGCCAGCTGCGCCGGAACGACTTCGCGGTTCGCTCGTACGATCTCGAGGGCGCGTCCGAGACAGCGGACTTCGCGCCCGTCTATGCGGCGAGCGAGGACGTCAGCGTCAAGAAGCTGCGTGAGCTCGTCCTCCAGGTGCTGCCCGAGGCCCGGCGGGTTCCCGACCCGCTGCCCGCGAGCCTGAAGCAGCGCGAGGGTTTGCCCGATGTGGCCGATGCGCTGACCGCTCTCCACCGTCCCAGATCGCTTGGCGAAGGTGAGGTCGCACGCCGGCGGCTGGCTTGGGACGAGTTGCTCGTGCTGCAACTGGGCCTGGCCCGCCGCGCGAAGACCCGCGAGGGCGCGGTTGCGGCCGCGCTCGGCGCGCCAGGAGCCCTCGTGGCGAAGTATCGCGACGTACTCCCATTTCGGCTGACCTCCGATCAGGAGGCCGCTGTGCGGGCGATCGACGCGGATGTCCGGCTAGCCACACCGATGCAGCGCCTGCTCCAGGGTGACGTCGGCTCGGGCAAGACCGTGGTCGCGCTCTACGCGCTTCTCCGAGCCGTCGAGAACGGGTACCAGGGCGCGTTGATGGCCCCGACCGAGACGCTCGCCGAGCAGCACCTGCTGACGCTCGAGGAGCCGTGTCGCGAGCTCGGCGTGCGACCGGTGCTCCTGACGAGCGCGCTCGCTGCGAAGGAGCATGCGGGCGCCCGTTCGGCGCTCGCATCCGGCGAGGCGCAGATCGCGGTCGGCACGCACGCTCTGATTCAGGAAGCGGTCGAGTTCAAGAAGCTCGCGGTCGCCGTCGTCGACGAGCAGCATCGCTTCGGCGTCGATCAGCGGCGTGCGCTCGCCGAGGCGCGGACCCCGCACATGCTGCACATGACCGCGACGCCGATTCCGCGCACGTTGGCGCTCACCGTATACGGCGACCTCGCGATCACGGAGATCGCGCGACCACCGGTCGGCCGCAAGCCGATCGTGACCAGCTGGGTGACCGAGGAGCGAAGCGCGGAGGCCTACCGACGCCTCTGCCGTCACCTGGAGAACGGCCGCCAGGCGTACGTCGTCTGCCCCCTCATCTCCGAGTCGGAGACGAGCGAAGCGCGAGCGGCCGAGCAGGAGGCGGAACGGTTGCAGCGGGCCGAGCTCGCGGCCTTCCGCGTCGGCTGCCTGCACGGGAAGCTCCGCCCCGCCGAGCGGCGCGAGCTGATGGCGCGGTTCAAGGCTCGGGAGCTCGACGTGCTCGTGGCCACGACCGTGATCGAGGTCGGCGTAGACGTCCCGAACGCGACCATCATGATCGTTCAGGAGGCCGACCGCTTCGGGCTCGCCCAGCTACATCAGTTGCGCGGCCGGGTGGGAAGAGGAAGCGAGCAGTCGTACTGCCTGCTCGTGTCACGCTCGAAAGAGGAGATCACCGACTCCGCGCGCGCCCGGCTGGAGGCGCTGGTGAAGACCACGGACGGCTTCGAGCTCGCCGAGGTCGATCTCGAGATCAGAGGCGAGGGCCAGCTGCTCGGAACTCGCCAGGCGGGGGTGTCGGATCTCCGGTTCACGCGTCTCCGTGCCGATCGCGAGCTGCTCGAGCAAGCGAGGTGTGCCGCCGCCGAGCTCGTCGGCTACGAGGGGCCGCTGAACGACGAGGTGGAGCGGCGGTTTGCCGCCGTGGATCCCTCCGAGCTGGCCTGAGCGCGCCCCCGTAGGGGTTTGTGGCTCAGAGCCACAAACCCCTACGCGCGGCCCAGCGGTTGCGCTACTGCCTCGAGGCGCTAGACCGAGCTTGTGGCTCAGAGCCACAAGCAGTCGCTCGGCCCGGCCGCCGGGTCTCGGATTGCGAGTCCCGTGGCTTTGCGCATAATCTCCGGCTCCCGCCGCGGCGCGACGATCTCTGCCCCCAGGGGGTTGGACACGCGGCCGACCGGCGACCGGGTCCGCGAGGCCGCGTTCAACCTCATCGGCCCCGTCGACGGAGCGACGGTGCTCGATCTGTTCGCCGGATCGGGGGCGATGGGCCTCGAAGCCCTGTCTCGCGGTGCCGAGCGGGCGGTCTTCGTCGAAACGGACCCCGAGGCCTGTCGAGTGATCAACCGAAACCTCGACAAGTTGCGGCTGACCGGCGCCCAGGTGCTCTGCTCGGACGCGATCGAGGTGCTCGCAGACGAGGCGGCCAGGGGGAGCCGATACGATCTCGTGCTCGTCGACCCGCCCTACGGCATGTTTTCCTCTCTGCAAACCTCACTCGCGTCGTATCTCCCGGCGGCGGTTGCCGACGGCGGCCTCGTCGTCGTCGAGACGTCCGCGAACGTCGAGCCCGAGTTGCCGCTCGCCGTGCGGACGAGCCGGCGCTATGGTGCAGCGCGCCTGACGCTCTTCGAATCCGCATGAGCGCTGCGGATCCCGTCACCGCGATCTACCCGGGCAGCTACGACCCGGTCACGCTGGGGCACCTGGATGTGATCGAGCGGGCCGCCGCGATCTTCGACCGTGTGGTCGTCGGCGTCGTGGGTGAGCCTCAGCACAAGCGGACGCTGTTCTCGGTGGACGAGCGGGTGGATTTCCTCCGCGAGGCGCTCGGGGCCCGCGAGAACGTGGAGGTCGAGATCTTCTCCGAGCTCGTCGTCGATTTCGCGCGGCGCTGGAACGCGAAGATCATGATCAAGGGGCTGCGGGCGATCTCGGATTTCGAATGGGAGTTCCAGATGAACCACCTGAACCGGATACTCGCCCCGGAGGTGGAAACGATGTACGTGATGGCGCGGCCGCAGTTCAGCTTCGTGTCCTCGAGCGGAGTGAAGGAGATCGCGGCGTTCGGAGGCAAGGTGCACGAGCTCGTGCCGGAGGCGGTCGCGCGCCGGCTCGCGGCGATGTTCCCTCACGGGCGGCCCGGACCGCCGGTCAGCCCCGCCGAATAAACGTCAGGAGCGTCTCACGGGCGAAGGCTCCGATCCAGCCATTAGACTTATCCCCCTATGGACGTACTAGTTCTGATCGACAAGCTCGACGACCTCGTGCACAACGCCAAGGCCGTGCCGCTCACCGACCAGGTGCGAATCGACCGCGAGGAGATCTACGACATCCTCGACCAGATGCGCGCCACGATTCCCGAGGAGATCAAGCAGGCTCGCTGGATCGTGAAGGAGCGGCAGGAGATGCTCGCAGAGGCGAAACGAGAGTGCGATCGCATTCTCGGCGAGGCGCGTGAGCAGGCCGTGCGAGAGGCGTCACAGACCGAGATCGTGCGACTCGCCGAGCGTCAGGCGCAGGACATCCTGGACGAGGCGCGCCGCGGAGCCCGCGAGACCCGGCTCGAGATGGAGGACTGGGCCGATGGAATTCTCCAGACGCTCGAAACGAATCTGGACAAGTTCCTCGGCGCCGTCAAGCGCGGGCGCGAGCGGCTGCAAGAGCGCTCCCAGGAATCCGTGGTGGCGGGCATTTCGGTCGACGGCGACGGGGACGACTCCCAGTCCTACTGACGCTGGTCGCTCCCCGTGAGCACGCCAGGGAGATCGTTGCAAGAGGTGGGGAGGATGGCAACGTGACTACCTTCAGCCTGCGAACCCTGAAGCTGCGGTCGGGCGAAGAGTTTCGCGACGCACAGGAGGTCGAGCTACCCATGCTGGACTTCGGTGGGGAGCGTTACGTGCCGGTACCGCAGGAGGTCCCAGCCGAGCTCGTCATCACCCGGGCGACCACCGGGACGGTGTTCCAGCTGGCGTTTCGGGGACGGCTCCATGGGCCTTGCTACCGGTGCCTCCGGGACGCCGTCATCGATCTGCCTATCAGCGCGCGCGAGTACCACGCGACGAACGCCGACTCCGACGAGCTCAAGAATCCGTACGTCGTTGACGACCGGCTGGACCTGTCCGCCTGGGCGCGCGACGCGATTGTTCTCGCACTGCCGGTCAAGATTCTCTGCCGCCCCGATTGCGCGGGGCTCTGCCCTGTCTGCGGCAAGAACCTGAACGAGGAGCCCCACGGCCACGTGGAAGAGCAGACGGATCCCCGCTGGGAGGCGCTCGCAGCGCTCCGCGACAAGCTCGAGACTCAGACTCCTCAGGGCTCTGGCTCCTAGGAGCCCTGAGGAGTCTTCAGATCGAGAGTTCGCCTCGCGTCGAAGGTCTCGAGGAAACGCCGATCGTGGGTCACCAGCACGACGGTTCCCTCGTACGCACGCAGGGCGTTCTCGAGCTCCTCGATCGCCTCGAGGTCGAGGTGGTTCGTGGGCTCGTCGAGAATGAGGCAGTTGACCCCGCGCGCAGAGAGCAGCGCCAGCACCGCTCGGGTGCGCTCGCCGGGTGAGAGGCGCCCGGCCGGCCGCAGAGCCAGGTCGGCCCGGAGGTTGAACTTGGCGAGGAGATTGCGCGCCTCCGCAGCCGGGATTTGCGACTCGCGGGTGAAGATCTCGAGGAGTGGCGTCTGGCCGCCGAAGAGGCCGCGCGCCTGGTCGAGCTCGCCGAGCACGACGCCCGGGCCGATGTAGCGAGATCCCGCAGCCAGTGGGGTCGTCCCAACGAGCGCCTGGAGTAACGTGGTCTTGCCACTTCCGTTCGGGCCAACAACGGCCAGGCGGTCCTGCCAGCGCAGCTCGAGGTCGACCGGGCCGAGCCGAAAGCCCGGGCGCTCCACGACCGCGCGTTCGAGCCGAGCCGCGACATCGCCTCCGCGCGTCCCGGGTGTCAGCGCGAGGTGCAGCTCCCACGGGTTCCACGGTTTTTCCACGCGCTCGAGCCGCTCGAGCCTCCGCTCCGCGGTTCGCACCTTGGACGAGAGCGCGTTGGTGCCACGCCGGTTGGCCTGCTTACCGCCCGCACGCGCCTGCCCACGCCGCTCTTGAAGGAGATCGCCGAACCGTTGCCGCTCCTCCTTGTAGTGCGCGTACTCGAGCCTGTGACGGTCCGCTTTCGCCTCGCGTGCACGCTCGTATTCGGCCCAGCCGCCCGCATATTCGTGCGTCCGGCCCGTTTCCGCCTCGAACTCCAACACCCGGGTCACGGTCCGGTCGAGAAAAGCGCGATCGTGCGAGACGACGACGACCGCGCCCGGCACGGACGACAGAAATCGCTCCAGCTGCTCGAGCCCGTCGAAGTCGAGGTCATTCGTAGGCTCGTCGAGGAGGAAGATCTCGAATCGCGCCAAGGCCAGCGCCGCGAGCGCCGCCCGGGCGCGCTCTCCGCCGGAAAGCTCAGACATTCGAGCGTCGAGATATCGTGGCTCCAGGCCGACGGCGGCACATGCCGAGGCTGCTCTGGCGTCCATGTCAGCTCCGCCCAGTGCGAGGAATCGGTCGAGCGCCTCGCTGTAAGCATCGCCGCTCGAGGGTTGCTCCACAAGCGCTCCGGCGGCCTCGTGGAGCGCGCGCTCGGCGTCCGCGACCCCGGTCCTCCGAGCGAGATACGCGCGCACTGACTCATCGAGCCTCGCGTCGCTCTCCTGGGGCAGGTATCCGACCTCGAGCGTCGAGGGTGCGCGGCTGACCGAGCCGGCGTCCGGCTCCATCAGCCCGGCAAGGACCTGAAGCAGCGTCGACTTGCCGATGCCGTTGGGGCCCACGACGCCAACGCGGCTCCTCGAGCCGACGGTGAGCGACACGTCTCTGAGCACGGGCCGACCGCCGCGGTGCTTGGAAACATGTATGGCACTGAGCGTGCCGAATGGACGGTGTGACAAGGGTGCCTCCTGATCGGCGAGACGGCCGGGTAGGGCCGGACTACGGTATGAAGCGATCAGGCACGCATAAAACGGCGCTGCGAGGCGCCGGAGTGATTGTAACGCCTGGCTATACTCACCGGCCGGCCATGGCAGTCCCCAAGAAAAAGACCTCGAAGGCGCGCCGGGACAAGCGACGGGCGCAGCACCGAATCGAGGCGCCGCGCGTGAACGAGTGCCCGGTCTGCCACCAGCCCAAGCGCCCGCACCACGTCTGCCCCAACTGCCGGACCTACCGGGGACGCGAGGTCGAGCCGCTCCGCACATCCGCTCCGTAGGGACCGGCCTCTACGTTGATCACACCGGTTCGGGTCGCGGTCGACGCGATGGGTGGAGATCGTGGCCCCGCCGAGGTCGTGGCCGGGGCGTGCGCGGCCGCTTCGCCGGAGCTCCGACCGATTGTCTTCGGGCCACCCGGGCTGGACACCGGTGGCCTGGATCTCGTGGAAGCACCCGACGTGATCGAGATGGACGAGAAGCCGGCGGACGCGGTCCGTTCGAAGCCCGAGAGCTCGCTCGTCTCGGCCTGCCGGGCGGTCGGTGAAGGCCGCGCTGACGCCGTGGTCTCGGCGGGAAACACGGGGGCGATGCTCGCGGCGTGCCTGCTCGAGCTCCGCCGCCTCGCCGGCGTGTTCCGCCCCGCCATCGCCGTCCCGATCCCGGCCGAGAGGGGTGTCTCCGTTCTCCTGGATTGCGGCGCCAACGCTGACGCACGCCCCGAGCACCTGTTTCAGTTCGCCCACATGGGCGCGCTCTTCGCGGAGGAGATCCTCCAGCTCGAGCACCCCGAGGTCGGCCTGCTCT
>JACCTQ010000104.1 GCA_013812265.1 Actinomycetota bacterium | reverse complement strand
GCAAAGCGGCGCCGGACTGCGTCCTCAGTCGCTTACATGTGCCCGCACATGCGCGCTCCCTGCGTCCTTCCCCGGCTTGCTTTTCGCGCGCCAGGATCATCAAGCGACTTCCGGGACGGAGCACTAGGAACTGCCAGTCACGAGCGTCAGCGTGTACGCCGAGCTGCCCGTTGCTCCGCCGGCGACCACGTTCACGTAGTAGTACGCGCCGCTGCGGGCGGCATTGCGAATCCGCACGGTGTCGGTAGCCCGGCCGGCCCGTGCGCTTCGCTGCAAGCGGCGATTCGAGACGCGGGCTACAGTCGTAGTGGCGGGCGCCCAGCCTTCGAGGTCGACGTTTCCGGCCGGCGTCAGCGTCGCGACCACCGTACGGCGGGCGGGAACCCACACGCGGTAGACGTCCCTGGGATCCTCCTTCGCGTCCACGCGCGCGCTCAGCGAGGCGCTCATGACGCCTGGTCGCGTCAGCGCCGGCTTTGCCGCAGCGAAGAGCCCGTTGGCACGCACGAGCCGAATGTCCTCGTTCGGCTCCTGCGGGTCCGGTGCCGGAGCGGCGGCGGCCAGTGCGTTGGGGATGTCCAGCATGCCGAACCCGGTGTCCGGATCGAACCCGCTGGGTGGGAGGTCTCGAGCCGAGAACCGCATCAGGTCGAAGAGCTGTGTGTTGTCGAGCTCGGGCCGTGCCGTCCAGACCCACGCGCTCGCGCCGGACACGATCGGCGCGGAAAAGCTCGTTCCCGAGGCGGCGGCCAGGAAACCCGACTCGCGGAACGACGTCGGCACCGCGACCGGTATGCGGTCGCCGGGGGCGGCGAGATCGATGTAGTTGGTGCGGTTGGAGAAGGAGGTGACGGCGTCGGACTGGCTCGTCGCCGCGATCGTGAGCACGTGCGGGAGGTACGAGGGATACTCGACGGGGTTCCCTTCCTCGCGCTCGTTGCCGGCCGCCGCGACGATCAGCGACCCACCCGCGAAGGCGCGGTTGACCGCGTCCTCGAGCAGGCGGCTCGGCCGGTCGAATCCGAGACTCAGGTTGATGACGCCGGCCCCACTCTGCGACGCGGCGTCGATCCCCGCGATTACGTCGCCGAGCCCGAGGCTCGCGTCCCACAGCTTCAGCAGCGCCTGCGGGTACACGCCGACGAGGCCGATTCCGTTGGCGGGCGCGGCGACCATGGAGCTCACGGCGGTGCCGTGGTAGAGCTCGGCGTCCCGGCGGCCCGGCCGTTGCTCGTTCAGCGCAACGGTGTTCGGACGGTTTGCGAATTCGGGATGCGTCAGGTCCAATCCGGAGTCGATCACCGTCACCGCCCGGCCAGGCCCCGGCGGCTCCGCGCGATCCGCGCCCACCGCGGTCAGCCAGGGACGGATCAGCGGATCGCCGGCGCCCAGGTGTCCGGCCGGGCGAGCCAGCATGTCGGTCTCGCTGGTGAGAATCAGCCCTGCTTGCTTCAGGCGGGGGACGAGCATCGGTGCCGAGCGCGCGGGAACGCGCCACACGCCGAGCCGCTTCGAGACCGGGGACGCGCCGTGGCGTCGGAGGATTGGGAGAGCGGCACTGGCAGCTGACCGATCGACCTGCACGAGAGTAGCTCTCGGGGCCACTGGTGCGGCAGTGGCGGTAGGTGTGTCGCGGGCTCCGACGACCGCGGCTGCCGCGACGAGCGCGGCGGCCGGGACTCCGTAGAGCAGCTTCCGCATTCGAAGCTGAGCGTAACCTCACGAAGGTTAAGCGGTTGTAATGCACGTTAGGCTGACGTGAAATGGCGCGCGTGTACGTCGGTCTCGGGGCGAACCTGGGCGACCGGCAGGGAATGCTCGAGCGGGCGCTCGGCCGGCTGCGAGCCGAACCCGGCATAGAGGTCGTACGCGTGTCCGCGATCCGTGAGACGCCCCCGTGGGGGCCGGTGGAGCAACCACCCTTTTTGAATGCGGTTGCGGCCCTGGAGACCGACCTGCCTCCGCGCGAGCTTCTCGAGCGCCTCCTCACGATCGAGCGCGCTCTCGGCAGGACGCGTAGCGGGGCGCGCTTCGGCCCGCGCACGATCGACCTCGATCTTCTCCTCTACGCGGACGAGGTGGTGGACGAGCCGGGCTTGCAGGTGCCGCACCCCAGGCTGGCCGAGCGGCGGTTCGCTCTCGAGCCGCTGGCGGAGCTCGAGCCGGCCTTGCTGGTGCCCGGTCGCGGGACGGTGTCGGCCCTACTGGCGGAGCTACACTGACCCTGTGGTCTATGCGGCGACATCCTCGGGGCTCTGGCAATGTCACCGGGAGGACTGGACGGGCCTCCACTGATGTCCCACCTCGACGAGCTGGACGAGTTCGAGGCCGAGCTCGAGCTCAGGCTGAAGCGGGAGTACACGGCCGTCTTCGGCATGTTCCGGTACTGCGTCCTCACCCAGGACGCCACCTATCTCTGCAACAAGCTCGACGTCGACCAGGTGTCCCAGCCGAGCTACCCGTTCTTCCATCTGAAGATGGAGGACGTCTGGGTCTGGGACAAGAATCGCCCCACGCGGATCATCCCACGCGCCGAGGTGTACACGTCGAGCGACGTGACCGTCGAGGAGCTTCGCACCGACGGCGACGAGCAGAAGCTGACGCCCGAGGCTCTCGCCGAGCGCATCGGCGAGTCCCTGCGCGCGGACGACGACATCTAACGTTCCGTGCTCCTGGCCGTTGACGTCGGGAACACCCAGACGGTGTTCGGCCTGTTCGACGGCCCGGACCTGCGAGAGCATTGGCGCGTCGCCACGGATGCGCGCCGTACCGGGGACGAGCTCGGCGCCCTCCTTGCGGCTTTCCTCGATCTCGACGCCATCGACGGGATCTGCCTCTCGTCGACCGTACCGGCGCTCGCACGCGAGTACGAGCATTTCGCAGGGCGATACGCACGCCGCCCCGTGCTCGTTCTCGGCCCGGGCACCCGGACCGGGATCGCGATTCGCTACGACGACCCGCGGGAGGTTGGCCCGGATCGGATCGCCAACGCGGTTGCCGGCAAGGAGCGGTACGGGTCACCCTGCATCGTGGTGGATTTCGGGACGTCGACGAACTTCGACGTCGTGTCCGCCGAGGGCGACTACGTCGGCGGGGTGCTCGCTCCCGGCGTCGAGATCTCCATGGACGCGCTGTTCGCGCGCGCGGCACGCCTGTCCCGGGTCGATTTCTCGGCGCCGCCTTCCGTGATCGGCAAGACGACCGGCGCCGCGCTGCAGTCCGGCCTCGTCTACGGCTTCGCCGGCCAGGTGGACGAGATCGTGACGAGGATCCGGGCCGAACTCGGCGACGACGCGCGCGCGATTGCCACGGGAGGGCTCGCCGAGCTGATCGCCCCGCACGCACGCACGATCGAGCGGGTCGATCCGTTCCTGACGCTGGAAGGGCTGCGGATCATCTGGGAGCGGAACGCCGACGGCGGCCGGGACTAGCGGGTCACCCCGAGATCGTTCATAGCTAGCCGCCGCCGTAGATGGAGATGGGCAGGTCCAGGAGCACCTCGTCCGCGTGCGGCAGCTCATCTTCCAGCCGTTCGAGCACGTCAAGCGCACCCGGCGCGGCGGCGAGTAACCGGCGCTCGACATCGGCGATTGTCTCCAGCTGGACGAGCTCCTGCTTGAAGGGGCGTGGGAAGCGCCCACGCCCGAGATACCAGCCGTAGAACTTCTTCAGGAAGCTGGTTGCACGGTGCTCTCCGAGCTCGCGCGCCGTCTCCCGGATGAACAGCACCAGCTCCGCGACGACCTCCTCGCGGGCGGGCTCGACGCCGTCGTCGTCGACGATCTCGCGGAGCGCCCAGGGATTCCCCTGAGCGGCCCGGCCGACCATGACCGCCGAGCATCCCGTCGTAGCAAGGATTGCCCGCGCCCGTGGAGCTGATGTCACGTCGCCGGAGGCGACGACGGGCACATCGACACGCTCGACCAGCTCGGCAGTGAGCGAGTGGTCTGCCTCGCCCGTATACATCTGTCTCGCCGAGCGCGGATGGAGTGTGAGCGAAGAAGCTCCCGCCTCAGCGAGCCGGGGACCAACCTCGAGACAGACTCGCGATCCGTCCTCGAGCCCGCGGCGCATCTTCACCGAGACAGGCACCGTCACGGCCCTGGCCACGCTTTCCACGATCCGGCAAGCCCGATCCGGATCTTCGAGCAGAGTCGCGCCGGCGCCCGTCTTCGTCACCTTCCGCACCGGGCAGCCGAAGTTGATGTCGACCAGGTCCGCGCCCGCCGCCTCCACCATCCGGGCGGCCTCGGCCATGCCGGCCGGTTCGGAGCCGAATATCTGCACGGCGAGGGGGTGCTCGTCCCTGGCGATGCGCAGGTAGCCGAGCGTGCGCTCGTTCTTGTGCTGGAGCCCGGCGCAGCTCACCATCTCCGAGCACACCAGGCCGGCGCCGAACCGCCGCCCCTGTCGCCGAAATGCCTGCACGCTGACGCCTGCCATGGGAGCGAGGACGAGCCGAGTCGGAATCTCGACGTCTTCGATATACCAGCTCGAGCGAAGATCTACCTGCATAGAGCGGGAAATGGTACTCGATGGAGCAGTTGACGCATGCATGCCGCTACCGCTAGGATTGCACGCTGCGGCGGCGCCTTTCGCGCCGCGTTTTCTATGCCGGGGGTCAGGAGGCCCAGACCGTGAAGGAAGTGATCCTCACCTCTGAGGGCTACGAGAAGCTCAAGCATGAGATCGAGTATCTCTCCAACGAGAAGCGCCGGGAGATAGCGGATCGAATTCGCGTCGCGCGCGAGTTCGGCGATATCAGCGAGAACGCGGAGTACGACGACGCCAAGAACGAGCAGGCCATGCTCGAGCACAAGATCGCGACTCTAGAGGACCGCCTTCGGCACGCCCGTGTCATCGAGGCCGGGGAGGTCACTACGGACGCGGTCTCGATCGGCTCGCTCGTGAGGCTGCGCGACGTGGATGCCAAGCAAACCGTGGAGTACCACATAGTGGGCTCGGCCGAGGCGAACCCCGAAGAGAACAAGCTTTCGAACGAGTCACCGGTCGGCCGGGCGATCATCGGCCGCAAGAAGGGCGAGACGGTGGAAGTCGCGGCACCGCGCGGCTCGCTCAAGTTCAAGATCCTGGACATCAAGGCCGCCTAGTAACCCGAAGAGAGCCGGCGCTTCGCACCTCGGCTCTCTTCGGGATGCGTCGATCCGGGGCGATTCGGGCGGAGGCGGGCAAAGCCGGCCTCCGTGGCGAAATCGGCGGCCCTTAGATTAGAACTCGTTTCAAAATGAAGCCTTGTGCCGTCGGGCCGCGCTGAACGACACGAGGACAGCGTCCTCGGTCGCTTACAGGCGCCAGCACCTGCGCGCTCCCTGTGCCTCGCGCCGCCCAGCGCACCCCGACGACGAAGCGTCATTCAGAAACGAGTTCTTACTTCGCTATCCGGCTGAACGCGCGCTCGAGCGCGGCGAGCCGAGCCTCGAGCGCCGCGTTCTTCCGCTTCACGGCAAGGTTCTCGCGGTAGAGGCCCTGGATCGCGGCCAGCGCGACGCCGTCCGCGTCGATCGTCGTGATGTGCCGGGGGTCCTCGCCGACGGCAAACGCTCTCGCGAAGTCCTGCGCCATCGGGCCGATGTGGCGGATCGAGACGGACTGGCTCCTGTAGCTCCAGCTGGAGAGCGGAAGCGACGCCACCCTGCGCAGGATGCGCATTGGATCGACCGGGCGCAGGTTTCGCTTCCGGGCTCTGTCGCTCACGCTCGCCCAGGAGCCGCCGCCGGCTGCCAGGCTGACTCCCGTCGTCGCCCCGGCGTTCGTGAAGAACTTGACCCCGCCCGAGGCGCGGGCGGTGAAGCTGTTCGCGGCCGGCGAGTTCAAAAGCGTGTCCCCGCCCGCGCTGTCTGCCCAGACGAAGGCGCCCTGGTCGTCGGCGTCCGCCTGCCGTCCTGCGGCGAAGGAGTAGTCGCCGGAGGCGTGGTTGCCGTCTCCACCGGGGACCCGCGGATCGGAAGCCGCCGGCGCTGTTGATGTAGCCGCCGGCGACGGTCGCCCAGTGGCCGCTGGCCCTGTTGAAGGAGCCACCTCCGACGGCGGAAGACTGGCCGCCCGTCACGTTGTCGTAGCCCCCCGCGACGGTCGACCAGTGGCCGCCGGCGACGTTGCGGAAGCCACCTCCAACGGTGGAAGATTGGCCGCTGGCGACGTTGCCGACGCCGCCGCCGATGGTGCCGAAGTGGTCATCGACGACGTTCCAGTCGTTCGTGTTCCCGCCGCCGCCGATCGTGGCGCCGACGATGCCGGCAGTGACCCTGTTGCCGCTGTAGCCGCCGACCACGTTGTCGCCCGGCCCGCGGACGCGGAGGGCGTTCCCCTCCGTGCCGACGAAGGAGAGGTCGTCGTCCAGCATCTCCACGCGGCTGCCGGGGACGCCCCTCTGCGTCGTCTCGCCCGGGCGCACGAGCAGGCCGAGCGCGCGGTCAATTAAAGCCGCCATGGCCTGGCGGCGCACGTAGTCGCTCGGGCAGAAGGCTGTCGCCGAACAGCCGACGGTGATGTTCGTGTCCCTTGAAGATTCCGATCTCGTTGTGGAACGGGTGCGTGTCCGGCACGTCGTCGGGGAAGGAATGCGAGCCGAACGTCGCCGGGGCGGCCGCCAGCGCGAGCGTCGTCAGGGCCAGCACGAGCGCGGCTCTCCTTCGGTTTGCACAGCTCTCAGTCGACATCTCGCTCCTCTCGCTCGTCGTTGCGGCCGTCTAGGAAGACGACCCCGAAGTGGTTGTCGGTCACTTCGCCG
>JACCTQ010000102.1 GCA_013812265.1 Actinomycetota bacterium | reverse complement strand
TCGTACTTCTTGACCTACCACCGCTGGGCTTTTCCCCGGCAGCTCGAGGCTTGCTACCCGCAGATCCGTGAGTTCTTCGCGCAGAAGCGCGACCAGGATCCCGACGAGCTGTTCCAGAGCGACTGGTACCGGCATTATCGAGATGCGCTCGAGGCGTAACCGTCCCGGTCTCGCGGCGCGCCTGGCGGCGCGAAGGCGCGCTGCCGTGTTGCTCTCGATCGTGCTCGATCTCCCCGTCTCGCGCGTGGTTCATCGCCTCACCGGGACGCCGCGAACCGAGACTGGAGACGTCGACGGTGTTCCCCTAGAGATCGTCCGACCCGCCGGCTCGGGCCCGTGGCCCACCTGGGTGTTCGTGAACGGTGCTCATCCTCTGCGGCGCAAGGAGCCGGTGGTGTGGCGGTTGTCTCAGGGGCTCGCGCGCGCGGGCTACATGGTGGTCGTTCCGGATCTTCCTGGTCTGGGCAACGGTCAGATCACCATGAGGACTTCAGACGCGGCTGTGTCGGTCACTGCGTTTGCCATGCGATTGCCCGATGCGCGCGACGGGCGCGTCGCCCTCGTGGGAGCATCAATGGGAGCGGGGCTGGCGCTCCTCGCGGCGAGCCGCTGCAACGAGGACGACCGCGTCTCGGCGGTGGCCGCCGTCGCCCCGTTCGCCGATCTCGAGAAGCTCATCTGCCTAGCTACAACGGGCTCGTACCCTGGTGAGGGAGGCCTCGAACGGCACGACGTGACCAATCTCCACCGACGCGTCCTGGCCCGTTCTCTTGTAGCGCTGCTCGAGGATTCAGCGGATCGCAAGTCCCTGCTCGCGACCCTCGAAAGGGTGCGAGACGACGATGACCCGCTGGCTCACCTGCCCACCCACGCCGAGAACCTCGGCCCGGCCGCAGCGAGCGTGGTGCGCGTGCTCCGGAACTCCGATCCGGAGCGCTTTCCGGAGCTCTGCCGCGACCTTCCCCTGCACGTGGTTGCAGCCCTCTCAGCATTGTCGCCGGCCAGGAGCTGCACGGGTCTTCGAGCGCCGGTCGAGATCGTCGTCCCCCCGAGCGACGTCTACTTCCCGCCGGGGGAAGCTCGCACGCTGGCTCACTGTCTGCCGGACGCTCGCGTGACCGTGACGCGCAGCCTCGATCACACCCGCCCCGAAGCCTCGCTCGCACGGCTCGCCGATCTGCGCCGTCTGGACGGATTCGTCGTCCGGGGCCTCGCGGCAGCCGCGGCATAGGCCGAAGTCAGAGCGCCGAAGCGCTCGCCGAATTCACGCACGCCCGCGAACGAGGTCGATCAGCCGCCCAAGCACGCGCGCGCCGTCTGCGCGCAGCCCGTCGTGCTGGAACTCGTTCGTGATCCAGGGCCGGAGGCCGCGGATCGAGGCGGCCGTCTCTTCCGAGAAAGCCCGCTCGACGTACATGTCCTCGGCGTAGATCGCGGCAGCGGCCGGAACGTCGTTGGCGCGCAACCGATCGGGGTCGTAGAGCTGCGGCCACTCATGCTGCGCGAGAATCTCGGCCGCCTCGGCGAGAGGCCGAAGCGAACCCGAGTCCTCGAGCATCCAGGGGTAGACATGCTCGCCGGTGAAGAGTGTCGGGTCGTCGCGGAACTCGTCCGGCAGCACCCGCTCGGCCGACCAGCGCGTCGCGCAGCCGGGGGCGTAGCAGGCCTCGTGGATCACCGCGTACAGCGGGTTCCGGGGGAACGGGTAGGCCGCGTCCACATCGTGAAGGAAGGCCGGCGAGCCGAACGGCAACTCCACCAGGTAGTGCAGCCGCTCGAAGCCGTCGCCGGCTCCGAGCACACTTCCCAGCTGCCTGAAGCGCCGGCGTGTCAGGCGGTCGCCCGACGGCAGCCGGACATCGTCGGCTTCCAGCCGCTCGAGCAGCTCCCGGACGCGCCCCCGGTCGCCCGGGTAGCGCTCGTAGAAGGCACGGTTCCGGTCCAGAACACGACGGTAAGTGGCGCGGTAGACCTCGTCCGGGTGGCGCTCCAGCGGCGGCAGGCCTCCGGTGACGAACGCCTCCGCGAGGCCCTCAGGCGCAAGGGAGAGATAGGTGACCACGCAGAATCCGCCGAAGCTCTGCCCGAGCACGCTCCATCGCTCGACACCGAGCTCGCGGCGAATGACCTCGGCGTCTCGGACGATCGAGTCGGCGCGGAAGTTGGCGAGATACCGCGCTTGCTCGCCAGGGGCCATCCCGGCGAGGTCGCCAACAGGCGACGAGCGGCCGGTGCCGCGCTGATCCAGCAGTAAGACGCGGTAATCGGCGAGTGCACGCTCGAGCCACGTCGGGCTCAACGGGGCAAGCGGACGCGGGGACTCGCTGCCGGGGCCGCCCTGGAAGAACACGAGCCAGGGAAGGTCATCGACCCTGCGATCAGGCGCGACTACCTCTCGCGCGAAGATGTCGAGCGCCGGGCCATCAGGCTCCGTGTGGTCGAGCGGGACCTGAAAATCGTGCTCCGAGACCACGAGCCTCGTGGCGCGGTGGGTCGCGCGCTTCATCGGCCGATCGTCCCGCCCGCCAGGGAGCTCGGTCCCAGCGAAAAAGCGCGCGTCCCAGACCTACCGGCGATTGTGGTTCACGATCTCGACGTTGTTGCCGTCCGGATCGAGGATGAAGGCGCTGTAGTAGCCCGCGTGGTAAATCGGCCGCTCACCGGGGGCCCCGTTGCCGCGGTAGCCCGCTTCGGTCAGGGCACGGTGAAAGTCGTCTACGGCTGCGTTGTCGGTCGCGGGGAACGCCAGGTGAACGTTCTCTGTGGGCGTGTCACGGACCAGGGAGAAGGAACCGCTGGTGCCGGCGAAGTGCGCGCGGTCAGCGGTGGCCGTGCGCAGCTTGAAGCCGGCATGGCGCGCCACGCTTTCATAGAAGTCTCTAGCCGCCGCCTCTTCGGCGACACGGATCCAGAGGTGGTCGATGCCCCCGCCCTCATGCACCGACCCGTGATGCACCGCCTCAGCGCTGTTTCCGTCGGGGTCGAGCAGGAAGGAACCGTAGTAGTCGTCGTCGTACTGCGGGCGGAGGCCCGGCGCGCCGTCGTCCTGATAGCCCGCACCCGTTCCCACGCGCCAGAACTCGTCGACGTGAGCACGCGACGGCGCCGTGAAGCCGACGTGCAAGCGCCGGGTCACGGGCTTTTCCTCGGTCGCTTGCGAGAGCGAGAAGGCGCGCCACTCGGCGAAGTGCTCGTCGGTGTGCGTCTTCTCGATCCCGAGCGTTCGGAGCACGGTTTGGTAGAACCGCTCGGACGCCCCGCGATCGGACGCCCGGATCGTCACGTGGTCGAACACGCGGCGACTATGTCACAGGTCGAGGTCGCACCCGGCGCATCGACCTCGTGAGGCGCGGAGGCCGGTCACAGCGCTTTCTCGAACGTGTCGTCCCTACGGGCTACGTGCATGCCGGCGCGCTCGTACAGTCCGACAGCTCCCGTCGTGTTCTCCGCGTCGACGCCTAGGCCGGCATGGCGGAGCCCTCGGCGGTGAAATACGCCGAACGAATGACGAAGCAGGGCGAGGCCGAGCCCCCGACGGCGGAATTGGGGCCGGACACCGAGCGTCCCGACCCAGCCCCAGGTCGGATCCCCTGAGCGATGCCGGTAGCAAAGGGAGATTCCTGCGAGCTCCCCGCCGGCGTCGGCGAGGAAGAACAGCGACGGATCGAAGGTGGGAACCTCCAGATGCCAGCGCCGCCATTCTTCATACGCCGTACGGTGGAAGTCCCAGTTATCCGCGAACGCATCCATGTCGGCCTCGTAGACGGCGGCGTCGTCCTGGCCCGGTTGGTAGGGACGTAGCGCGATTCCAGTCGGCCAGTCGGGTTGCGGCTGCTCTTCCGCCAACTCGATCGCCATGTCGAAGGAGGCGCGGATGACGCGAAATCCTGCCCGCTCGAGCGCCGTCCGCAGGTCGTGGTTGCGCTCGGCTGCGTACCCGCGCAGCACATCTACCGGCTGGGCTCGCTCGCGCGCCCACGACTCGCCGGCTGCGAGCAGGGAGTCGGCTATGCCTGTCCCCCAGGCTTCCGGGTGCACCCGTACGTCAAGGGGGAACTTGCCGTTCTCCGTGCGTCGCACGTCGAGGTAGCCGACGGGGCGGCCGGCCCGCTCGGCGACGAACATGTCGAGGTCGGGGTGGGAGAACCAGGTGCGTACTTCGTCCGCCGTCAGGTCGTCGGCGCCGTGCAGCGCCCGGCCGACGGCATTGCAGATCTCGGCGATAGTCCCGACGTCCGCCTCTGTGGCCGGACGAGTGACGAGTGGGTGTAGGCCGACCATGGCCGCACGCTATACCAGCCAGTGGCGAGGCTCTTCGCCGCTACGTTCCCGCGGTTCGGTCGGCGATTGCCCAGACCGACAGGCCGAACGGAGGGTCGAGCCGGTCGAGATGCCTGAGCGTAGGCACGATCGCGTCGTACGCACGTAGCGGAGCGCGGGGGATGCTCCGGCGGCGGACGACTCGGCCGGATAGAAGCCACCCCGCCGTGGCGAGAGGGTTCACGTAACGCAGCAGCTTGATCCGAAACCCAACCGAAAGGAGGAGGTCTGCCAGGGATCGCTTGTCGTAGCGACGTTGGTGCTCGAGGGCGAGATCGATGGAGCCGAACAGACGCGGATGAGCCGGGACGAGGAGGAGTAGGCGCCCACCCGGCGCGAGCAGGTCTCGAATCGCTCCTAGGGCATCTCGATCTGCCTCGATGTGCTCGAGCACGTTCAAACAGAGCGCGGAATCGAACGAGGAGTGGAGACGACGAAGAGAGGGATCCGCCACATCCGCGTGAAGGACCACCACGTTCGCCCTCGAGGCGAGTCGATGGCGGAGGAGTGAGACGAGGCGGCCGTCGGGGTCCACGGCGACCACGCGCCTTGCCCCGGCAGCCGTCATCTCGGTGAACGTTCCGATGCCGGCGCCTACGTCCACGACATTCTCTCCAAGGTGCGGGCGAGCCCGGTCGAACACCCAGGCGTTGTAGTTCGACGCAAGCTCCATCCGATACAGCGTCTCCGTGGCTTCGTCGCGAGGTGATTCGGTCACGAACGCCTCATCGCATACCTGGCATGCTGCGCTGCATGAAACTTTCGGTGATTATCCCGACGTTCAATGAGGAAAGAACGATCGCGGAGGTGCTCGAGCGAATCAGCACGCTCGACGGGCCGAAGCAGATCATCGTCGTCGACGATGGCTCGACAGACTCCACTCGGACGCTGCTCGAAGCGTGGCGCGACCGTGACGACGTCGTGATCATCACTCAACCCAATCGTGGCAAAGGGGCCGCGATCCGCACTGCGATCCCCTACGTCACGGGCGAGATTGCGCTGATTCAAGACGCCGACCTCGAGTACGACCCCGTCGATATTCCCGCACTCGTCGACCCCATTCGGCGCGGTGTTGCGGACGTGGTGCTCGGGTCTCGGCTCTCGCGTGGCCGCCCGCAGCGCGCGTACCTCTTCTGGCACCTCGTCGGGAACCGATTTCTCAGCTTGATCGCGAACGTGCTCTTCAACACTACGGTCTCGGATATCGAAACGGGCTACAAGGCCTTCCGGGTCGACGTGCTTCGCTCGTTGGAATTGCGTGCCAACGACTTCGCCATCGAGCCGGAGATCGTCGCGAAGGTATGCAAGCGGAAACTTCGAGTGTACGAGGTCCCGATCGCCTATTACGGACGAACCTATGAAGAGGGAAAGAAGATCACCTGGCGGGATGGGGCTAAGGCTGTCTGGGTTCTGTTTCGTGTTCGCGTGCGGAGCTGAGCTGCCGCCGACGCGTGGCGTGAACGATTTTCGCCACTTGGTTCGAGAAGACAACTCTCCCGGCGTAGAGGTCGAGTAACTTTCGTGCGTCGATCGCGGGGTTGTTGAGTTCCACGAAGACGAAGGTCCGGCCCGGTCTGAACGCCCCGGCATCGCGCGTAGAGACATGCCCGCTGTAGAGAAAGCATTGGATGTCATTCGGGCTGATCACGACATCGTCTCGACCCGCATGATCTTCGATCCATCGGTACGCGGCGTGGATTTCGCTCTGCTGAGTACGGGCCGAATCGGAGTACGTGGTGAGCGTAGTGAAAGCGTTGACGTTGCTCGCGAGCGCGCCGCAGACCACCGTCGCTGCCACGATCCCAAGCACGCGCCCGCTTCGCACGAGAGCCGTCGCGGCGGCCCCGAAGAGCAAGGGGGCCACCGGCAGCAGAAACCTGCTGTAGTCCTCGTACGGCCAGACGATCACAGTGCCGGCGACACCGAAGACGACGAGCGCCTCGAGTAGCAGACGAGCACGCCAGAGTCCGATCCCGGCGGCCGCGAAGAACGCCAAGGAAAGAAGCGTCGGAAGAATGCGACCGTGGGCGCTCAGCCTCTGGGATTCGAAGAGGCCCGCGATCAGGCTGCCCGCCCCACCGCCGGCGATCGCCCACACGTTGTCTGCAACGCGGTGGGCAAGGTCGCCCAGGCCAATCGTGCCCGACACAGGGACGCCAACTGTTCGGCGCGTTATCTCGCTCAGGTAGCCGGTCGCTCCCTGCGAGAGTTGCAACAGGCTCCACGCCCCGCCGCCGAGAACCGCGATCAGCAAGCTCAGACGGGCGTCGCGGCCGCGGCGCTGGAGCACGAGCCAGAGGACAGCGGCGGCGAGGGCCGCCAGGTTCGACGTGCGAATGCAGTACGCGGCAACGAGGACGCCCGTTCCGAGTGCGATCGAGTCCCGCCGGAGCAAGACGATTCCTCCGAGCAGCGCAGCTGTGCCCGGGATGTCGGACATGACGACCGAGCCGTAGGTCGTGAACGCGGGGGCGAGGCCTAGGCAGGCGGCAGTAGCACCGGCGGCCAGGCGACTGAGCCCAAGCTCGCGACGGCTCCAGGAATAGGTGAGCACGAGCACCCCAATGCCGATCGCCGCGATGGCCAGCCGCTCGGCGAGCACCGACGCCTCCAGCGGCAGAGCACCGAGCGGCGCCAAGATGAGAGAGACGCCCGGGGACCAAAACTGCGGCCACTCGGTGGATCCGGTGTGGTCGAGAAGCGGAGCGCCGTACTTCCATACGTTGCGGCTCATCAGGAAATATCCGCCATCGTCATACAGACCGCCGATCCAGAACGGTGCGATCTGGATGCGGTAGACGACCACTGCGAGATAGCCGCCCACGGCCGGTGTGATTGCAACGAGGTCTCGGCGAAGGTCGCTCGGGAGGCGCCAGGCGATCTTCATCCTCAACTCCCGTACGAAGGTTGCACTCGCGCCCGGGGCGATGGCAGAAAAAGTCCACCCGGACACATGAACGGCGAGCACCTCCGCGCTAGAGCGTCCTCCATGAAACCAATATGCCCACGCTGGCGCTTCCGCCTCCTCGCCTTGCCACGTTTCTTGCGCGTCCTCTAGTCCTTGAAGGGGTCGTAAACGTCACGGGCGGCCATCGCCACGCCCAGCGGGCGCAGGCGGTGCTTGATTCGAACAGAACCCGCGTGCGCAGCCAGCACGTCGGGAAGGCGCTTGTACACCTCCGGCGCCTCGTCGGCGCCGCCACCGATGAGGACGATCCCCTGCTCGCGGAGGCGCGCCTTGACCGTCGGCCAGTCCACTCGACCGGGCCGCACCTGCTCCTCCACCCATACCTTGCCGAGCCCGGCGTCAGGGTGGTCGGAGCAGACCGCACCGCCGGTGGCGAAGACGCGGTCGCAGTCGCGCTTGCGACACGCCCAGCGCTTGCGCCGGCGGACGCGCCCCGCGGCCTGCGAACGGCTCATGACCCGGCCTGCCCCATGCACGGTGGAGAACAGCGACTGCTCGGCTTCAGCTCCGGCCACGCCTTCGAGGATGACCGACTCGTCCCCCATCGAGCCGCCCACGAAGCCTTCCTGACCGGGCCGGGCCGGCGTGCACCCTTTGCGGATCACCCAGTAAGTACGGCCGGAGTGCTCCTCCCTCCAGGCGGAGTTGTGGTGGTTGTGCACCTCGTGCACCGCGTCGGCGTCGAGAATCTCGAGCACCTTGGCTACGACGACGTCTCGTCCGGCATAGGCGTACTCCCCGGCGAGCTCCATCGCGGACACATACGACTCGCCCAGCTCCGAACCCACCTCGAAGAGCACGGGTGGAGAGTCCATCTCCCCCTCGCGTCCGCGCGCGTCGAACGGAAGACCCTGCGCGAGCGCGAGGAACCCGGAAGCCGTCTTGTGGCCGAAGCCGCGGGACCCGAAGTGAACGCCGACCCAGATCCGGTCTCGCTCGTCCTCCATGAGGTTGACGTAGTGGTTTCCAGACCCCACCGTGCCGAGCTGGCTCCGAGCCAGCTGGACGAGCTTGCGTTGTGGCGTGAAATCGGCGCGGGAGATCTTCTCGAGCACCGGATGGTCGACCTGTTCCCGCGCACGTACCCCCATGCCGAAGGAGATCCGCTCGGTGATCCGCCGCATGAGCGCCTCGACACCCCCGAGGGCCTCGAGGCTCGCCTTCGTCAGCTCGGTGCGAACAGCCTTGTTACCGCAACCGATGTCGTAGCCGACACCCGAGGGCGAGACGTAGCCCTCGTAGGCGATACCGCCGCCAATCGGCTGGCTGTAGCCGGGGTGATGATCAGCACAGAGAACGCCGAGCTCGGCGTCGCCTGCCTCCATACAGCGCCGTAGCTGCTCAAGGCTCCGCTCGTCGACGAGACCGAACGTCTTGATCTTCATCGGCGAGCGTTGACCCCTCCCGCCGCTACGCCCTCCGCCCGCGTCTAGACCCGGCGTCCCGAGACGTAGCCGAAGAGAATGACCAGGAGCGCGACGATGAGGATCAGCCAGAGAAGATTGTTGACGGCGAGACCCCCGCCTACTGCGAGGATGATCAGGAGTACGACCAGGACCAGCAAGAGTGGCGACACGAACGACCTCCCTTTTGGATTGGGGCGTTGCTACCCGGGCGACGGTGCTCCGAAACCGCTTGCCCCGCTGCCACCTCAGGGATTGAGCTCCGAACCGTCTGGGTAGAAAACATCTCGAACAAAGGAGGAACCATGACGCTAAGAATCTCCGCGCTAGCCGGCTGCGTGGGCGCCGGCGTCCTCGCGCTTGCCGGCGTTGTCGGTGCCGCGAATCCCGGGAACCGTGCCTTCGTGGCCAAGCCGAGTGGCGCGAACGAGGTCCCTGCGGCCACCACGAAGGCGAGCGGCACCGCCTTGATCCGCGTGAATTCGAAGAAGCGAACAGTCTGCTGGGTGATTCACGTAAAGAACCTCTCTGCCACGGCGACCGCGGCTCACATCCATCCGGGAGTCGCCGGAGCGACGGGAGCGCCCGTTCTGACCCTGTCGACACCGAATGGCGGCAAGAAGAACGCGAAGTCGGCCGGGTGCACCACCCTGCCGGCAGGCTCGACCCTTATCAGTCAGATCCTCGCCAATCCGAGAGCCTTCTACGTGAACGTACACACGTCGAACTTCCCCAACGGGGAGGTTCGCGGACAGCTGAAACGCGCCTAGGTCGGCCTCCCTGCGGCGCGCCTGGCCGGAGTGCTCGGGAACTCGGAGGCCGCCGCTCGCGAAGAGGCGATGCGCGACATCTCGCTCGCCGGCCGCGGCTTGCGCGACAGTCGCCAACGCCAGGTACGCGCGGCGATCGGACTCGCGCTCGCATTCCCCACGTGGCAGCGTCTCACTACCACGAGGGCCTAGCTCATGGTACGCGCCAGTCGCCAGAGCAGCAGCTGAGGTACGTCACGTCTCACGAGGACCACGAACCCGGCCACTCGGTGACCATGCGGCCGGCGGCGTGAATGCAGACGATCTCGAGACGCCCGGGGCCAAGGTTGCGGAAGCCGTGGGGGTGTTCCTCTCGACGACGACGATGTCGCCGGGGCCGGCCTTGAGCTCCTCCTAGGGGGCCTCTGCGGCCGCGGGAATGCGGGTCGGGTGCTCCTCCTCATGTGCAGCGGCTGAAGCATCTGTGCGGAGCAGCGCGCCCCCCACGACGGCCGCCACGACAGCGAACACCGCGCCCACCACGAAAGCGACGTGGTAGCCACCGTTGAGGGCGACGAGCGCGCCGTCGCCCGACTCGAGTTGATGGTCCGTCCGCGAAGCGGCCAGGCTGGCGAGGATCGCCAGGCCGAGCGCACCGCCCATCATGAACGAGGTGTTCACGATGCCCGAGGCCAGGCCGGCGTCGCTTTCCTGGACGTCGCTCATCGCGGCAAGCAGCACGGGGTTGAACGCCATGCCTGCTCCGAATCCGAGCAAAATCATGCTCGGGAGCACATCGACGGCGAAGCTCCCGTCGACGGGAGCCCGCGCGAAGAGCACGAGGCCGACCGCGGACAGCAGCAAACCGATCGCCAAAGGTGCCCTGAGGCCGAAGCGCATGACGAGCTTGGCGGAGAGGCCGAGCGAGAACGCCGCCATGATCAGGTTGGCCGGCAGGAAGGCGAGCCCAACCTGCAACGGGCTGTACCCGAGCACGAGCTGGAGGTACAGCGCAGACAAGAAGAACCAGGCGAACATGGCTCCTGCCCAGAGCACGCCGACCACGTTCGCGGTTGCAAGGTTCCGCAGGCGAAAGAGCCCGAGCGGCACCAACGGTGAACGAGCCCTGGCCTCTATGCCGAGGAAGAGCGCCAGCAGCACCGCCGCCGCCGCGAGCAGGCCGATCGTCCGTCCGGATGTCCAACCTGTCTCGTTGCCGTTCACGATTGCGTAGACAGCGAGCAGCAACGCCGTGGTCACGGTTACGGCGCCGGCGACGTCGAGACGGCCCGCAGCCGCCTGCCCGCGCCCACCTGGAAGCAAAGCCAGGCAAAGCGCGAAGACCACAGCACCGACCGGGAGGTTGACGAGAAAGATCCAGTGCCAGTCGAGCACATCGGTGAGGACTCCACCGAGGAGCACACCGATGCTTCCGCCGCCGGCGGCGACGAAGCCGATCACCCCCATCGCCTTCGCCCGCTCGGCCGGCTCGGTGAAAAGGGTCATGATCAGCGAGAGCGCGACCACGGCCACGACGGCGCCCCCCAGACCCTGTATCGCCCGCGCCCCGACCAGAAACTCCTGCGAGCCAGCGAGGCCGCAGGCGAGAGAGGCCGCCGTGAAGAGCGCGATCCCAAGCAGGAACAGGCGGCGATGGCCGAACAGGTCGCCCAGCCGTCCGCCGAGCAGCAGGAAGCCGCCGAAGGTCAGCAGGTAGGCGTTGACGACCCAGGCGAGCGAGGTCTCCGAGAACCCGAGGTCCTGCCTGATCGACGGCAGAGCGACGTTCACGATCGTCGTGTCCAGGACGATCATCAGGTCTCCCAGGCACAAGACGATGAGCGCAAGCCAGCGGGCGCGACTATCGGTAATCGTCATCGGCGTGTTCCTTTCGTTCCGTTCGTGATCGGTTTCGAACGCTTAGACCGCGCCGCGCGGCGGAACTCATCGGTGACCACGCAGATGAATTCTCGCCTACCGGAAGGTCTATCTCCCGATGGCCGCCGCCGCGCCGCAGACGATCGCCTTCGCCATCGGCGGCCCGATCACCCGCGCGGACTTCCCCGGCCTCTGCGAGCGCGTTTGCGCGTTGCTCGAGAGGAGCGGCGCCGACGTCGCGCTCTGCGATGTGAGCGGGATTAACCCGGACGGAGTTACGGTCGACGCACTCGCGCGGCTTCAGCTCGCCGCCAGGCGCCATGGCTGCCAGGTCCGGCTGCGCAATGCGTCGAGCGAGCTGCTCGAGCTCGTCGCCTTCATGGGCTTGCGCGACGTCCTGCCGGAGCCACGCTAGTGACCTGAGTCAGAGATCCGCTGGCAGTAGGAGGCGAGACTGTCGAGGATCTCGTCTGCGGTCTTGTGCCAGACGTAGGGCTTTGGGTCTTCGTTCCAGAGGGTGATCCAGGTGCGGATCG
>JACCTQ010000307.1 GCA_013812265.1 Actinomycetota bacterium | reverse complement strand
AGCCGTACTTGACGCACCAGGCGATGTTCGACCCCAGCTTCGTACCGGGCCGGTGGTACTACTTCAAGAGCTGCGACGTCGCGGAGCTGAGCGACGAGATCATCGACATCACGGTCGAGCGCTCGCTCCAGATCGCCTCGCCGCTGACGTCGTTCCCGATCTGGCAGATGGGCGGAGCAGTCGCCCGGGTGGGCGACGACGAGACCGCTTTCAACGGCCGCACCGCCGGCTTCACGTACAACATCGGCGGCAGCACGGAGACGAGCGAGGGCTTCGACGAAGAGCGCGAATGGGTGCGAAGCTTCTGGTCAGCCCTCGAGCCCTGGCACGAGGGCGTGTACGTGAACTTCCTGGGGGACGAGGGCGCCGACCGGGTGCGCGAGTCGTACGGGCCGGAGAAGTACGACCGACTGCGAGCGTTGAAGCAGAAGTACGACCCGGACAACTTCTTCCGGATCAACCAGAACATCTCGCCGGGGTAGCGCCGCGCTGCCGACGTCGCGGATGCCGCGCGCGATGCCGTATTTTTGGACACTAGGGAAACCGCGTGAGCGCAGGGTTGAGGTCGAGCCGGCCGCCGTCTCGGCAATCCGAAGACACCAGATACTCGGGGTTTCCTCGGCCCTGAAGCGCGTTCTCGGCGAGCTGCTGCCGCATCAACTGGCGCGCAGTGTCCTCTGAGAGACCAAGGCGCTGCCCGATCTGGACACCGCTCTGGAGCGCATAGCACTCGGTCGTCGCCTCGTCGCCCACGCCGCGGAGGTGCCACGCCTCGTGGGTCAGGACGGCGAGTGCGCGGCCCGTCTGGCTGCCCCTGACTTCGTCCTTGAAGGCGAGCCTGTAGAGGTCGAGGCACCGCTGTGGCGTCAGGTAGGCGAGGTCGCCTCCGACTGCGGCCACACCGTCTCGGTGCTGAACGGCACCGACGTAGGAACCCGATTCGTCGCAGCGAATCCTGACCGTCTTCTCTGCGAGTCTCGAGGCCTCGTCCGAGAAGCGCATGACAGCCTCGGCACGCGTATCTCCGTCGAGCGCATCCCAGCCGGTGCGGCTCTCGGCGAACCAGAGGATCAGCGCGAGGCCGGCGATGATCGCGAGGCCGGCGACGAAACGGCGAATGGGCACAGTGGCGTGGCGCCGCGTCCCGCCGGCGACGACTGCTGCCTGCGCCTCTTGCTCAGGCCGCTCGCGCGCCCCGGCGATCAATCCGCCAACCTCGTCGTCCGTCTCGCCCGAATACGGAATCCACAGCTCCTCCCCTCGCTCGCGAACGAGCAGCAGGTCGTCGGTGTCTCCTCCGTAGCCGTAGCGTTCGCGGTCGACGGTCTGTGGCCCACGATCCGCGCGACGCGCCGGACCTGGGCGCAGCGCGGCAACGACGAAGTTGAGCTCGAGGCCAAGGGCGATCAGGAAGGGAAGCCAGACCGGTACCGCCGCTCTCAATGCATAGGGGCCGAACAGCCAGGCGAGCACGAACGCCGCCAGCACGACGCGGAGTACCGTCAGGGGCGTCGGAGCACGATTTGTCGGCTCGTTCACTCCTCGAAGGTAGCGCCTGACGATTTCCTTCAGAGGCCTTCGCTCACACCAGGTGGCGACTGGTCTACCGGCTTTCCCCCAGGCGCCAGCTCTTCGCCAACGCTCGCTCCAACTCGGAACACGGCCTGAGGGGCGCGGCGTCGACCCCGGCCAGCGAGATCACCCCCAGCTCCGGCGGGGGGCGCTTGAGGAAGGAGCCCACGACAAGCAACTCGTCGGTGTACTCGGGCTCGCGGCAGCGCCCGTCACGGCCGGCTGCCCTGACGGCGGCGATGCCGTCCTTGATCTCGCTGTTCACGCCAGACGCCGCCGTCAGCACCGTGCGCGCCACGATTCGCCCGCCACCGACGAAGATCGCTTCGGCACGGCCCTCGTGCACCGCGGGGACGACGAGGCACACTTCGAGCCGCCGGAGCTCGTCGAGCGTCACCAGCTGAGTCACCACCCGCTCCAGCGAGGCGATCCGGTCCCGCATGCGCGCCGCCTCCTCGTAGCGGAGGCACTCGGACAGGGTGCTCATGCGCTCCCGGAGCCGCGACGGAACACCGTGTTCCAGGAGGTTCTCGAACTCCTCGTCGGAGCAGCCGGACAGCACCCGTGCCGCTCGCTCGGCATCGGCGCGCCTGCGGATGGGGCCGTAGCGCGACACGAGCCGACTCACCACCACATCGTCACCCTGCCGCCTGAGATAGACGTAGCGTTCTGGCCGCGGTCTGCGGGAGTTGGCGTCCGGGCGCAGCTCGCGGATCAGCCGGATCTCCTCGAGGGCGGCAGCGAGCTCCGAGCCGAGCACGCGCCACTCCACACGGTCGGCCGCCTCGAGCGCGATCTCGACCGACGGCCGTTGACGCTCGCTCGCGAAGTACGACCTTAGCCTCGCACGGAGGTCACGCGCCTTGCCGACGTACAGGACCCGGCCCAAGCGGTCGCGGAAGAGATAGACGCCCGGCCGGCTGGGTGCGCCGTGCACGAGCGACCGTTTCGCGTGAACGCGACGCAGTCGCGGCGCGGCCAGGTATTCGAGCTCCGCCACCGTGCGGGCACCTTGCTCCTGTGCGAGGCCGATCAGCCGTATGAGTACCTCCGCGGTCGCCTCGGCGTCTGGCAGAGCGCGATGGCACGGCCTCGCCGACGTCCCGAAGAAGAAAGCGAGCGAGGCGAGGCTCAGACGATCGCACCGCCCTCGGAGCAGATTGCGCGCGAGGGCGACAGTGTCGAGGACGGGTGCGGCGAGCCGCTTGCCCGTCGTACGCTCGAGCTCTCGATCGAGAAAGGCCGTGTCGAAGCGGGCGTTATGAGCGACGAGGAGCGCATCGCCCGCGAAGGCGCTGAAGTTGCGCAGCGCGGTCGAGACCCGTGGCGCGCGACGGAGCTCCGCGTCCGAGAGCCCGGTCAGTCGGCCGATCTGCGCGGGCAGTCGCACGCCGGGCGACACGAGTGTCTGGAAAGTGTCGCGGAGCTCGAGCCCGTCGACACGGACGGCGCCGATCTCGCAGATCCGCGCCGACGCGACCGCCAGGCCGGTCGTCTCGAGATCGAACACCACGAACGACGCTTCGTGCAGTGCCGCTGTCCGGCCACCGGCAAGCGCAACGTGGCTCCCGCGCCAGAGAAGCCGCGAATCCTCCTCGACAAGCGGATGGAGCAGTGATCGTGCCAGACCCTCGGGCGCTCGGCGCAGTTGCAGGAGGTGCGCCGCCGCCTCGCCTGCGGAGACATACCCGCCGCGCTCCTCCACGAGCTCCACGAGCCTGTCCAACGAGTCGAGAGCGAGCCTGCACCTCTCCAAATGAAAGCGAACATACGTTCGCTTGGCAACCCCCGCGCAATGGCACTGCCACATCACGATGCGAGTGTTTCTGCATCATGATGCTAAAATATGAGCATGCGGACGACCGTAACTCTCGCCGACGACGTCGCCGCGGCCGTCGAGCGCCTGAGCAAGGAACGCGGGCTCGGCATGAGTGAGGCGCTGAACGAGCTCGTCCGGGCGGGTCTACGTGTGCGCGCGCCGCGGCGGCGGTTTCGTCAGCAGTCGCGGCGATTGGGCCTATCGATCGACGTGACGGACGTGGCTGAGGCGATCGAGCTCCTGGAAGGCCCGGCCGCCCGCTGATGCTCGTCGACGCGAACATCCTCCTGTTCGCGGTCGACAGTACGAGCCCGTTTCACCACGCATCTGAGCGTTGGCTGACGGACAAACTGAACGGGCCGGGTCGCGTCGGCTTTCCGTGGCAGTCCCTCGCCGCTTTCCTGCGCATCAGCACCAACCCACGAGCCGCCGAGCGACCCCTCGCTTCACGGGACGCCTGGACGCACGTCGAGGACTGGCTCGCCGCGGGTCCAGCCTGGATCCCGCAACCGACCGACCGGCACGCCGACATCCTTGGAGGCCTGATCGGGAGATACCAGCTCCGAGGCAACCTGATCTCGGACGCGCAGCTGGCCGCACTGGCCGTCGAGCACGGCTTGGCCGTCTGCTCTGCCGACACGGACTTCGCCCGGTTCCAGGAGATCCGCTGGGAAAATCCGGTGGCCGGGGGGTTGCGACCCTAAACTTCGTTTTCTAGGAGCGGTGGTGACGTCGTGCGCGCCGAGGTGGGACATGCGGCAGCAGCGAGACGTCAGCGGCCTTCGGTTCACCGTCGTCCGTCGACAGCGAGAAGCTCACGGGCAATCCCCGCCTGCGCCCGACCGATCCACGGTCGCCCGCGAAGGCGTGACCCGGTACGAAGACTCGATCACCTTCGTCTGTTGTGAGAAACCCGTGGTTCTTGGTGTCACTGAACCAAAGAAGCGTCCCGTGCATGCTACCTCCGTCTTCTTGAATCGAACGACGTGGCTGAGTTGCAACCGCCAGCTCGGCCACCATTCGAGCGGGCGCGTCGCCCAGTCCTGCGGCGACGGTCTTTAGGAGCAGCCAAGAAACCGTCGGCTCGACTCGCTACACGTGATTCTAGCAAGGGTAATGGGCGCTTCCCGAGCCCGCACGGAACGCGAGCTGCTCAGGTGGGCTGCCAAAGGCGGCCGACTCGACTGCCAGCACTTCCACCGCGTCGGGAACCGCCACGGCCTCCGTGAGCCGCGTAGCGGCGTCACGGGCGATGAGCTCGCCTTCCCCCGGGTCCTGCACGTCGACCCGGACGATGGCCCGATCGTTCGGCACGAGTACCAGGCGAATGCCGACGACGAGCGCGTGTCTTTCCGGTCGAACGAGCTCGATGACGGTGCCCACGGGAGGCCAGATCGCGCCGTGGATCCAGGCGATGTCGCGGGAGTCGCCGAGATCGTGTATGACGGTGTAGACGTCCCGGTAGGCCGTCTCGACCGTCGCGTGCGGCATGCTCTCGGTCATCGCCGCAGTCAGTCTACGGCCGGCTAACAGCCTCGCGGACATCAACGAGCCTTGTCAGCCCGCGATGTGTCCCGGCCAGGTCAGTCGGCGGGTCGCTCGCCACCGACGCCGTCGGCAGCGGAGCCTTCGTCGTCAGCAGAGCTCTCGTCTGCGGCCGGCTCATCCCCCAATGCGGCTGCAGCCTTCCTCGCGTCCTTCTTTTCCTGCTTCAGCACCCGGCGCTCTGCGAGCATCCGCTCTCGGTTCATCTTCGCCATCGTCTGCTGTCTCTTGGAACTCGAGGCCATACGCCCCTCCTTTCTTCGAAGCAGCTCTCGTAGGGAGCTCCGCCCCCACACCGTACCGTTAGAAGCGGTCTGCGGCTTCCCGCTGGTGCCCCACCTGCCTGATCGGGCCGGCGCGCCCGAGGCCGCTCGAGGTGGCGGCGCCTCCGTGGCTGCAAGTACCTTTGACCTCCTGATGAGGCCCAATGTGGTTGCAATCCGACTCGCCCGCGCCGCGGGGCAAGCTGATGCGTAGGCGCCTGGCGCTCCTGCTGGCGTTCGGCGCAGCCTGCGCGGTGCTCGTCGCCTCGGCCTCGCCCATCGGAGGCGACGCGCTGGCGCACCCGTCGGATTGCCATGCTCAACAGACGTGTCCCTCCGAGGATCACTCCTACATCTGGCACGACAGCTCGGGCCAGGGCTGGGACTGCGCGATCGCCGACGGGCCTGGTGGGCCGGACGACGTCGGGGCAACGCGGATCCAGTACGACGGTTACACGTACGCCTGCTACCCAGCCGCTCCGCCCCCCACGACGACGGGCCAGACCGTGACGACGCCGACTGACACGACCGGCACTGAGACCACCCCGACCCCTCCGCCGGCACCCCAGCCGAAACCGCCTGCGAAGAAGCCGGCGGGGGCGACGCGCGGCTCCGCCCCCTTGCCTCCGTCGGTTCCGCTTACCCCCCGCGCTCCCATTCAGATCTTTCCAGGCAGGGTCGACCCCAGGCTGACCTCGGGCGGGTATGTCTTCCCCGTCTACGGTCAGTCGTCGTTCACCGACACCTACGGCGCCGCGCGCGCCAGCACCTCCTGGCACCACGGAGTGGACATCTTCGCGCCGCTCGGCGCGCCGATCCTCGCCGTGGCCGACGGCACGGTCTTCTCGGTCGGCTGGAACAACGTCGGCGGAAACCGGCTCTGGCTCCGCGACGGCCAGGGGAACCAGTTCTACTACGCCCACCTCTCGGCGTTCACGCCACTCGCTCGAAACGGTGCAAAGGTGGCGGCCGGTGCGGTCGTCGGGTTCGTGGGCGCGACCGGCGATGCGGCCGGAACGCCCTACCACCTCCACTTCGAGATCCATCCGGTCTCGCGCCTCCACCTCGGTTACGACGGCTCGATCAACCCGACGCCGATCGTCGCCGCCTGGCAGCGGCTCGAGGACGTCCTTCTGAGCCGCGCCGATGCGAAATTCGCGGCTGCGGCAGGCTGGGCGGTTCCGATCGGCGGGGAAACGACAGCCCCAAGGCCGGGTGCCTTGCTGCTCCAGGGCTCGGACATCTCCACCGCAAGCGGGTTGGAGCGCGGATCGCTCCGCCGTGCCTTCGCCGCATCGCGTTCCATGCGGCAGGATGCCTGGCCGCTAGAGCAAGACCGCAAGACGCGCGTCTCGAAAGGCGCAGAACGGCGAAAGACGTCACCTCCATCTCTTCGCGAGGAAGTGGGCGGCTCGCCAGAGACGTGGATGCAGGACGTCCTCTCCATCGACAGCCCCCTCGTCTGGGATCTCGTGGCGCAGTGCGAGGCCGGCGGGAACTGGTCGACGAACACGGGCAACGGCTACTCCGGCGGGCTGCAGTTCCATCCCAACACGTGGGCCCGCTACGGGGGTTACGCGTACGCGGACTCCGCATACGAGGCTACGCGCGAGCAGCAGATCACGGTGGCCGAGCGGGTGCTGGCGAGCGAGGGCTGGGAAGCGTGGCCGGCCTGCAGCGCCAAACTAGGCCTGCGGTAAACCGTGAGGGGACGCGAAAGAGCGTCCTAGCGAGCTCACGCCCCTCAACAGGGTGATTTCTTTAGAGGATCGCGCAGCGATCCTCAGCTAGCCGCCGGCGGCTTCCGCACTACGGAGACCCCGTAGGGCCCACGCCGCGAAGAGGCACACCATGGCGGTCGCTGTGCCGAAGGCGAGCAGCACATGCGAGGGGTCGCCGGCCATGAAGCTTCTTCCGGTCTCGAGCAGCGCGGTCGCCGGATTCACCGAGGCGACCGCGTGGATCCAGCCGCGCAGCAGGTCGAGCGGCACGAAGACCGGCGCGAAGAAGAGCGTCAGGAAAGTCGGCATCTGCATGACCGGGCCCGCCTGGATCGTCCGGAGGCGCATGGCGACACCGGTGGCCCAGAGCGTTCCGGCGACGTTCAGGAGCAGCGCCAAGGCGTAGAGGCCGAACAGATCGACACCGCTTCCACCGACCTGCATGCCTGCGATCAGGGCAACCGCTGTGAGCGTCGCGGCCGTCACGAGCCAACGCGCCAAGGCGGCGAGCGCGTAGCCCAACACGATTCCCGTCCGGCGCGGCGCCGCGAGCATCAGACGCCGCGCGAAGCCGTACTCGAAATCGCGAGCGATTCCGAAGCCGGTGAAGATCCCGCCGAAGGCCGCCGACTGGAGGAGCGCGAACACGAACTGGAACGCCGTGTAACCCGGCTCGTACTCGAACCCCGGTACCTCGCTCACCCGAGACAGCCCACCTGCGAACGCGGTGAAGAAGAAGAGCGGAAACATCAGCGAGGGGAACAACAGAGACGGCGTGGTGAAGACGTTGTGGAGCGTTCGCCAGGCAACGGCCAGGGCGACCGACGCGATAGTCGGATGCGGTCGCGTGGTCACGTGCGCGTCATCTGAGTCTTGAGGGCCATGGCCGACAGCGCAAGCGCAACCGTCGCCACGGCGATGGAGATGCCGAAGCCGAGCGCGAGCGCTTGCCCGTCCCAGCCAACGATGATGAGGCTGCGGATGGCCTCGACGAGATACGAGACCGGGTTGATCGACGCCGCGATGCGGAACCAGTCGATCTCGATCAGGTTCCGGGGCATGTTCATCGAAGAGATGAAGAGGAGGACGAAGAGCAACGGGAAGAGCCCTTGTATGGCCTCGCCCGAACCGGTACGAAGTGCCATGAACGCTCCGACCGCGCCGAAGCCCGCGGCAATCACGGTGGCCAGGACGAGCAAGACCAGGGCGCCGAGCACTCCCGACTGGAGATCGACCCCGATCGCAAGCCCGACGGTCAGATACACGATCGCCTGCAGCAGCGCCATCACGATCACGCCCGCGAGCTGGCCGGCGATCAACGCGCTGCCCCGGAGCGGGGTGAGCGCCAGACGGTTGAGGAAACCGTTCTGGATGTCCCGAGCGAGGTCGGTGCCGGCGTTCATCGTGGCGAACAACGCGCCTTGAATGAAGGGGACCGCGAGCGCGAAGGCGAGAAACGAATCGGTCGGAAAGCCCGGGATCTCGGTCGCGGCATCGAGGCCACCCGCGTTGACCGCGAGGAGCGCGAAGGGAAAGACGAATGGGAAAAACACGTTTGCCGGCTGCCGAAACGTCCGCACGACCGACCGGCGCGCGAGGCTCGCGACCTGGCTGCCGAGGCCCGACGTCAAGCCGGAACGGCTTCGGGCTCGGACGCGCTTCCCGCGCCTTCCAGGGAGCGGCCCGTCTTGGCCAGAAAGACGTCGTCGAGACTCGGCGCGTGCAGCTGGAGATGCGCGACGCGGAGCCCCTCGGCGTCGAGAGCCCTGACCACGTCTGCCAGGCCCTCCCCGCTCTCGGCGAGCCGTACCTGGATCCCGTTCAGCGAGCCGGCCTCCAGCTCGCCGAAGCGCTCGAGGACTCGCGACACCGCCTCTCGTTCCTCGGCGCGGGCCGGAACGGCCTCCACGCTCGGACTCGCAATCTCCGACTTGAGCTCAGCGGGCGTACCCTCGGCGACGATGTGGCCCCGGTCGATGATTCCCACCCGGTCGGCGAGAACATCCGCCTCTTCCAGATACTGCGTGGTCAGGAACACGGTCACACCCTCGTCCTTCGCGAGTCGGGCGACCTCCTGCCAGAGCGCGCTCCGGCTCTGCGGATCGAGCCCGGTCGTCGGCTCGTCCAGGAAGAGGATCGACGGCTCGTGCACGAGCGCGAGCGCCAGGTCGAGGCGCCGCTTCATCCCGCCCGAGTATCCCTTGACCTTGCGGTCCGCGGCTTCCGTCAACCCGACGCGATCGAGCAGTGCGTCGGTTCGACGGCGCCGCTCTGCGCGCCGAAACCCATGCAGCGCAGTCTGCAACCGCAGATGCTCACGACCCGTCAGGAGCGGGTCGAGAGCCGCTTCCTGCAATGCCGCCCCGATCGCGCCACGTACCTGCGGACCCTGGCGCACCACGTCGAACCCGGCTACCCGGGCCGTGCCCGCCGTCGGCGGCAGGAGTGTGGTCAGCATGTGCACCGTCGTCGACTTCCCGGCGCCGTTCGGGCCGAGGAACGCGTAGATCTCTCCGGGTGCGACCTCCAGATGGATCCCGTCGACGGCCCTAGGGCCCTTCTTGAACTCCCGCACGAGTCCTTCCGCTTGAATTCCGTGCTGGTCTCTCACCGCCCCGATGCTACAGAAACAGTTGATGCTGTCAATTATCTACGTGTTCTAGTATCTTGGGAAGATGAGCCAGGCGACCAGACGGGAGACCTCCCAGACGAACGAAGTGCCTGGCCCGGCGGCGGAAGCCTGGGCGGTCCTGCTCGAGTTCCTGCGCCGCCAGCGCTCCCGCTATGTGGAGGCCGCGGCCGAGTTCGACCTCTCGCCGGTTCAGGCTTCGACCCTAACGCGCCTCGAGCCGGAGACTCCGATCGCGATGAGCACGCTCGCGGGGGCACTCTCGTGCGACGCATCCAACGTCACAGGCATCGTCGACCGGCTGGAGGCGCGCGGCCTGATCGAGCGCAAGAGCGCGGACCAGGATCGGCGCGTGAAGATGCTTGCAGTGACCCCCAAAGGTGCTCGACTGCGCAGGCGCTTGCTGGCGAGACTCCACGAGCCACCCGAATCGATTGCCGCCCTGTCCCGAACCGACCAGCGCGCCCTGCGCGATATTCTCACCCGGGCACTCGAGCGGAACTCGTAGAGAGGGGCTTGGCGGTGTGCTGCTTCTCGGTCGGGCGGGGTTCAGGCTTGAGCTGATCCATGGAGCTGGCCTGGCGGATACGTGAGGCGGAGGCGGCCCCGGACGGGCTCCTCGTTCTCTTCCATGGACGAGGCGCCGATGAGAACGACCTCTTCCCACTCTTCGACGTGCTCGATCCAGACCGGCGCTTG
>JACCTQ010000288.1 GCA_013812265.1 Actinomycetota bacterium | reverse complement strand
CCCCTCGTTCCCCCGGCGAGATGCCGGCCCCCGAGACCCCTGCCGTGCCCGACACGCCGGCCGTCTGATGCGGCTGCCACCGCGATTGGGTGAGCAGATCGACCGCTCTCGCCCCATCGGCTTCTTCTTCGAAGGCCGGCACCACACGGCTTTCGCCGGCGACACGATCGGATCGGCGCTATTCGCCTCGGGACGCCGTGTTTTCTCGCGCAGCTTCAAGTACCACCGCCCTCGCGGGCTGCTCTGCTGCTCCGGCGCGTGCCCGAATTGCATGATGGAGGTCGACCGCGTTCCCAACGTGCGCGTCTGCGTCGAGCCCGTCCGCGAGGGCGCCCGCGTTCGCGCACAGAACGTGCTCGGATCGCTCGAGCGTGATCTCCTCGGTGTCGTGGACAAGTTCGGGGGTCCGTTTACGCCGGTCGGCTTCTACTACCGGACGATGATCCGGCCCAGGCGCGCGTGGCCGCTGTACGAGCGCTTTCTCCGGAACGTCGCCGGCCTCGGCCGGGTCGATCGCGAGGCGGGACGCACCAAACGCTTCGACACGGAGCACCGGCGGGCCGAGGTGCTCGTGATCGGAGGCGGCCGCTCCGGCCTCGCGGCCGCTCGGGCGGCTGCCGCCGAGGGAAAGCACGTCGTCCTCGTTGACGAGGGCCTCTTCGGCCCGGCAGCAGGCGGCCTCCAGGGCGAGACGTTCGAGGTCCTCGCTCCCGCCCGCGCGCTCGGGATCTACGAGGGTGGGCTTGTGCCCGTCGATGCCGAGCGAGTGCTGTACCGCTTCCGCGCGAACCGCATCGTCGTCGCAACCGGCGGAATCGAGCAGCCGCTCGTCTTCCCGGGGAACGACCTCGTGGGCGTCATGCTCCCCGGCGCGGTCGAGCGCCTGCTGGATCATTGGTCCCTCAAGCCCGGAAACCGGGCCGTCGTCGTCTCCGCCGATGACCGGGGCCTCGACACGGTCGAGCTTCTGCAAGGGGCCGGCGTCGAGATCGCCTCCACCCTCGATCTTCGCGAGCAGAATCCGACCCGGCTCGGCGCCCGCGGGAAGAAGGGACGTCTCGTCGGTGTCGATATCGACGGGCGCAGCGTCGAGTGCGATCTGCTCGTGATGTCGGGCGGCCGCCAGCCGGCGTACTCGCTACTCTCCCAGGCCGGCGCGAAGATCAAGTACGGGACGCGCGGCGTCTTCGTGCCGACCGAGCTACCCGCGAACGTCGAGGCCGTGGGCGCCGTCGCCGGCGAAAGCGGCTCGCGCGCCGTCCCGAGGGCGTCGTACGAGGGCAGCGGCAAGTGTTTCGCCTGCATCTGCGAGGACGTCACGGAGAAGGACATGCAGCGCGCCATCGTCGAGGGCTTCGACTCGATCGAGCTCGCCAAGCGCTACACGACGGTGACGATGGGTCCCTGCCAGGGCCGGCTGTGCCACCTGGCGTCCGTCCGGATGTACGCCCGCGAGACCCGAAGCCGCGAAGCCGCGCTGGGGACGACGACCGCCCGCCCACCGTGGTCGCCCGTCTCGCTCGGCCTGCTCGCGGGCCGTGGCCATGAGCCCGCGAAGCGCACGTCGATCCACCACCGCCACGAGGAGCTCGGAGCGACGATGATGTGGACTGGCGCGTGGCGGCGGGTGCATTCGTACGGCGATCCGGCGGCCGAGACCCGGGCGGTGCACGAGGCCGTCGGCGTCATCGACGTCTCGACGCTCGGCAAGCTGCTCGTGACCGGGCCTGACGCTGCGGCCTTCCTCGAGCGTCTCTACCCGAACCGCTTCGCCGACCTGAAGCCCGGGCGGATCCGCTACAGCGTGCTCGGCACCGACGCCGGGCGGATCATGGACGACGGCACGATCGGACGCCTGTCCGACGAGCAGTTCTACGTCACGACGACTTCGACGGGAGCGGAGACCGTGGTCGAGTGGTTCGAATGGTGGAACGCCGTCTGGGGCATGGGCGTCGAGGTCACGAACGTGACGGGGGCGCTCGCGGCGATCAACGTCGCCGGCCCGCGCGCGCGTAATCTCTTGGCCCGTCTCACCGAGCTCGACCTTTCGAGTGACGCCTTCAAGTACCTGGACGCCAGGCAGGCGGTCGTCGCAGGCGTGCCCTGCCTGCTGCTCCGCATCGGCTTCGTCGGCGAGCTCGGCTACGAGCTGCACTTCCCGAGCCCGTACGGCGAGTACCTGTGGGACGCGGTGCTGGAGCGCGGCTCCGATCTGAAAGTGAAGCCGTTCGGCCTCGAGGCCCAGCGGGTGCTCCGCCTCGAGAAGCAGCACATCATCGTGGGACAGGACACCGACTCCGAATCGAATGCCCTCGCGGCCAACATGCCGTGGATCGTGAAGTGGGACAAGGACGACTTCGTCGGCAAGTGGGCGCTCGAGCACGTGCGGGAGCGCGGCTTCCGGGAGCGCCTCGTGGGCTTTGAGATGGCGAACGGGGTCGTGCCCACCGAGGGCGGACAGATCGTCCTCGACGGACGCCCCGCCGGGCGCGTCACGAGCGCCCGCTGGAGCCACGAGCTGGGCAAGTCGATCGGGCTCGCGTGGGTGCCCGAGTCGCTGGCCGGCGAGGGCACCGAGCTCCGGATTCGCGTCAACGGGTCGCTCGAGCCCGCCTCGGTGCGCCTCGAGCCGTTCTTCGACCCCGCCGGGGAGCGCCTGCGCTCGTGACCAGCCTCGACTTCCTGAGTCTCGATCTCGCGCGCGCGGGCGAGGGGCACGAGCCCGCGCCCCGTTCTCCGCTCGAGCACGCGCTGCGCTGGGCGGGCACCGAGGTCGAGGACAGCTCGCAAATGGGCAAGCTCGAGGTGCGAGGACAGCTCGACGGCGCCGATCTACCGGACGGCACCGAATCCGTCCGGCTCTCCCCCACCCGCGCGCTCGTCCTGTGCCCGCCCAACGAGGTGGGCCGCGTGAGAGCAGAGCTGCGCGAGCGCTTCGGGCACGTCGTAGACGTGACCGGCGCGCTGGCTGGAATCCGAGTCAGAGGAGAGCAACTCTTGCGCAGGCTCACGGATCTCGACCTGGATTCGCTCCCCGCGGCGGGCGCAGTGGCCCGCGTCCCCGCGATCGTGCTGCGTGACGGTGACGCCTTCCGCATCTTCTTCGCGCAGGAATACGGCGACTACGTCGTCGAGGTCGTGCTCGACACGGCCAAGGGGCTGGCGTGAAGGATCTCTTCCGGCCGCGACGCATGTGGCGCCGCCGCGGCGAGCTGAAGCCCCGCTACGACGTCGTCATCGTCGGTGGCGGCTCGCACGGGCTCGCGACCGCCTACTACCTCGCGAAGAACCACGGCATCACGAACGTCGCGGTGCTCGAGCAGAGCTACATCGGCTCCGGCGCGGCCGGGCGCAACACGACGATCATCCGCTCGAATTACCGGACGCCCGAGGGCGCCGCCTTCTACCAGCGAAGCGTCGAGCTCTACGAGCGGCTCTCGATCGACCTCGACTTCAACCTGCTCTTCTCGCAGCAGGGACATCTGACGCTCGCCCACTCGGACCGCGCCTTGATCACGATGACCGAGCGCGCCGAGGTCAACCAGCTGCTCGGGATCGACAGCCGCCTCGTCGGCCCGG
>JACCTQ010000099.1 GCA_013812265.1 Actinomycetota bacterium | reverse complement strand
ATGAACAAGATGCTGAAACAGGTTCAGCAGATGCAGGAGCAGATGGCGAAAGCCCAGGAGGAGCTCGCCAACGAGACCGTCGAGGCCACGGCCGGCGGTGGCATGGTTACCGTCAGGGCGACCGGCGCGCTCGAGATCGTGGATCTCAGAATCGACCCGCAGGCGATCGACCCGGACGACCCCGAGATGCTGGCCGACATGGTGCTCGCGGCCGTGAACGAGGCGCTGCGCTCGGCGCAAGGCCTCATGGAGTCAAAGCTCGGCGGCGCGATGGGCGGCCTCGGAGGCCTCGGCCTCCCCGGCATGTAGCACCTGCAGAAGGCGCTTTCCGGTTGGGGCCACCCCGGACCACCACCCACGTCTGATCCTAGCGGCGAAGTACGCACGTGTGTGTGACTGGTCCGTGCCGAAAGCGTGACCTCCGAGCCGTCTGGCTAACCTGGACAGGTGTTCTCCCCGTCGGTCGAGAACCTCGTCGCTCAACTCACCCGCCTTCCGGGCGTGGGCACGCGCACGGCACAGCGGCTCGCCTTCCATCTTCTCCGCGTCCCCAGCGAGGAAGCGGCAGCTCTTGCCGCGGCCATCGGCGAGGTCAAGGAGCGGGTTCGGTTCTGCCGCGAATGCGGGAATCTCACGGAGCAGGAGGTGTGCGAGATCTGTCGGGACGCGCGGCGCGACCATGCCGTCGTCTGCGTCGTGGAGCAGCCCGTAGACCTGATCTCCGTGGAGCGCACGCACGAGTATCGAGGCCTTTACCACGTGCTCGGTGGAGCCCTCTCCCCACTCGACGGAGTCGAGCCGAGCCATCTTCGGATCGACGAGCTGTTCCGGCGCGTCGAGCAGAACGGGGTCGAGGAAGTCGTGCTGGCAACGAATCCGAACATGACCGGCGAGGCCACCGCGGCGTATCTCGCTGATCGCCTGCGCGGCCGTGTCCGCGTCACCCGTCTTGCGAGCGGCCTCCCCGTAGGCGGTGACCTGGAGTACGCGGACGAGGTCACCCTCGGCCGCGCGCTTGCCGGCCGCCGGGAGATGTAACCCGGTGGCGACCAGGGCCGACTACGAACCTGTCCCCGCAGTCGCGGGCGCGTTCGGGAGGACCCACGTGGGCACGGTCGTCATGAAGTTCGGCGGCACATCCGTGGCCGACCCGGAGCGGCTGAAGGCCGTGGCGCGCCGACTCGTTGCCACCAGCGAGAAAGGAAATCGGGTCGTCGCCGTGCTGTCCGCGATGGGCGACACGACCGACCACCTGCACGACCTCGCGCGCCAGATCTCACTGCGACCGGCGCCACGGGAGCTGGACATGCTCGTGTCGGTCGGTGAGCGCATCTCCTGCGCACTCGCAGCCATGGCGATCCACGATCTCGGCCGCGAGGCGATATCGCTGACCGGGTCGCAGGCCGGCATCGTGACCGACACCGTTCACGGGAAGGCCAAGATCGTCGACGTGCGTGCACGGCGGATCCACGAGGCGCTGGATCGCGGCGCAATCGTCCTCGTAGCCGGATTCCAGGGCGTCTCGACGACGTTCGACGTAACGACGCTCGGGCGCGGAGCGTCCGATCTGACGGCCGTCGCTCTGGCAGCCGCTCTCGACGCAGACGCCTGCGAGATCTACACCGACGTCGAAGGCGTCTACACCGGCGACCCACGCGTCGTCGTGCAGGCGCGCAAGCTCCACGCCGTCTCCTACGAGGAGATGCTGGAGATGGCCGCCTCTGGCGCCAAGGTCCTCCAGTTACGATCGGTCGAGCTCGCGCGGAATCACGGCGTGAAGCTCCACGTCCGGTCGGCCTTCGCCGAGGCGGACGGAACGTGGGTCAGCGAGGAGGATGAGCGCATGCTGGAGAAGGCGATGATCTCGGGTATCACGCACACGGTCGAGGAAGCCGTGTACCGGGTGGAGGGCGTCGCGACAGCCGATCTGTTTCAGGCGCTCGCCGACGCTTCGGTGAACGTCGACACGATCATTCAAATCGGACCGGAGATCGTCTTCTCCGCCCCGGCCGAAGACCGGACCGAGACCTGCGCGACGCTCGACCGGACGGGCGGGACGTGGAGCGAGAACAGCGACCTCGGGAAGGTGAGCATCGTGGGGGCGGGGATGAAGAGCCACCCGGGCATAGCTGCGCGAACGTTCGCCGCCCTCGCCGATCTCGAGCTCGAACCGGCTTTCATTTCCACCTCGCCGATCAAGATCGCCTTCTACGTGCCGCGCGAGGAAGTGGAAAGAGCCGTCAAGACACTGCACGAGACGTTCGATCTGGCCACCGCGACTGCGGAGCGAGAACATGCATGAAGCGCGTGTCGGCGTGGTCGGCGCCACGGGAGCGGTGGGGACGGTGACGCTCGACCTGCTCGCACGGCGCGGGTATACGAACGTGCGAGCGTTTGCCTCGTCGCGCTCCACGGGAAAGAGAGTGGCCTTCGGCAAGGCCTCTCTCGTGGTCGAGGAAACTACGCCGGACGCGCTCTCGGCGCGCGACCTGGACGTCTGCCTGTTCTCCGTCGGCACGTCGGCGAGCTACGAGCTCGTGCCCCACGCCGTCCGCGGGGGCGCACTCTGCATCGACAAGTCCTCGGCTTTCCGGCTCGCCGACGGCGTGCCGCTCGTCGTCCCCGAGGTGAACGGCAGGCGCGCGCTCGAGCACGAGGGCATCGTCGCGAATCCCAACTGCTCCACGATTCAGCTCATCTGCGCGCTCGAGCCCCTTCGAGACGCCGCCGGGCTCCGGAAGGTGCGCCTGGCGACGTACCAGTCGGTCTCGGGGGCCGGCGCGCAGTCGATGGAACGCCTGCGAGCGCAGACACCGGCCGACGGGAACGTCGTCATGGACTGGGAGTTCGAGGGCGACGAGTCCGACGAGGAGTCGAAGCTCCGAGCGGAGGCGCGAAAGATCCTCGAGCTACCGGAGCTTCCGCTGAGCGCCACCTGCGTCCGGGTGCCCGTGCTCGTCGGGCACGCGCAGGCGGTCTGGGTCGAGACCGAAGACGCGCTGACGCCCGAGAATGCTCGCAGCATCTTCGAGTCCACTGCGGGCCTCCGCGTCGTCGACCGTCCGACCCCGAAGGACGCCGAAGGCGGCGACGAGGTGCTCGTCGGTCGCATTCGCCGAGACCCGACCGCGCCGAACGGATTGGTCCTCTTCGTCGTGTGCGACAACCTACGTAAGGGGGCAGCGCTGAACGCCCTGCAGATCGCGGAGCTGGTGCTGTCGCGCCGCCCGGTCGCTGCGTAGTAGAGGGTTAAGGGCCTGTCCAGAAAGTCGACCAGGGCGCTTGACAGGCGCCAAATCCCGCTAGGCGGCGTCCTCGGTCGCACGAATATGTCCGCATATTCGTCCTCCCTGCGTCCTTGCCTGGCGGAATTTTTCGCGCGTCATCCACCGCGGCCACTTTCTGGACAGGCCCTTAAGCCTCCAGCTGCCAGACGTCGTTCCGCATGATGGGCACGGCCCCTCCGCCGGCTTCGATCCCGTCCACTTCCACCTCCGGGCCACCGATCATGAAATCCGTGTGCGTCGCCGAATGGTTGATGCCTCGCTCCCGGCGCTCCTCGGTCGAGAAGCCCGTGCGGCTTCCGAGCACGAGGTCGAAGCCGACGCCGTAGGCGATATGCGAGGTCACGTTCTCGTCGAAGAGCGTGTCGAAGAAGATGATTCCAGTCTGCCCGACCCTGGAGTCCCCGTCTACTAGCGCTACCTCGCCGAGGAAGGCAGCACCTTCGTCCACCGCCATCTCGCCTCGAACGACCTCCCCGCCCGTCTCGGCGGAGACTTCGACGGCGCGTCCCTGGGAGAAGCGCATCTCCAGGCCGTGAACGACCGTACCGAGGAGCGCGAGTGGCCTCGTGGAGCGCACGACGCCCTCGGTCCGGCGGAAGTCGGGTGAGATGTAGACCTCCTCCGTCGGGACGTTCCCCACGTGCTTCTGCCCCCACACGGTCTCGTCGAGCGCCGCCAGCCAGCGCGAGCCCGGGATCAGCCCGATCGTCAGATCGGTTCCGGGTCCACGGAACCTGACCGCGTCGAAGGCGCATTCGTTGAGACTTTGGGCGCGCCGGGTCAGTCGCGCCATGTGTGTCTCCCAGGCGGCTACCGGATCAGGCTCGTCCAGCCGGACGGCGTGCGCGACCGCATCCCAGAGGCGGTCGACGTCGGGCTCACCGAACACGGTTTTCGCCCAACCCTCGTTGGGGTAGCCGACGATCGTGGAGCACAACTGGTTCGCATTCATCAGCTCGAGCGCCGTCCTGGCGAGGTCGACCATGCGCGCACGACCCACGCGGTCACCGTCCAGGTCGGCGAGGAGTTCCGGTTCTGGATCGCCGGTGATGGCGATCGATGCGCCCCGCTCGCCGGCGCGATCCCGGATGCGCTTCAGCATCCACGGCGGCGTCCACGTGAGCGCCTCGTCGGGGCCGTGCTCGATCATGGCGCGCCGGATGTGCGGATCGACGTAGGAGACGTCCACGTACCGAGCGCCGGCGGCGTACGCCGCCCTGGCGATGGCACGAACGAAGGGGGCGTGCTCCAGTTGGCCGGTAACCGCGAGCAGCTGGCCCGGCTGAAGATTGGCGCCCACCCGTACGGCGAGCTCGGCATACCGCTCGATACGGGGGTCGGCGCGCACCCGGTCACCCTACTCGGGAAACTCGCGGAGCCAGCACGCCTCTCGCGGCCTCAGGGGCGCTGAGGAACGGGCGCGGGCTGGAAGGCCTCGCGCACAAGGCGTAGCACATGCGTACGTCGCCCCTCGGCGACCGGCTCCAAGCCGCCGAGATCCAGGCGCGCGAGCTCCACGCGCCCGGCCGTTCGGACGGTCTGAAACCCGAAGTCCGCCAGAAAGTCGCGGGGGAAGATCGTCTTGTGCAGCTCGAAGCGCTCGTGGCTCGATTCCCCCTCGGTGTAGCGGAAGGCGAAGGTTTCGAGCGCCTTCGCGCCCTTGTCCTTCGCCTCGCCGATCGCCGCGAGGAAGAGCGACTGGAGCACCCACGGGCTCGACCGGTCGACGAGGTACGCGCAGGTAATGAGCATGGCATCGTCGGATGGCGGTCCCGCGGGAAGTTCCGCTGCGCGGGGGAACAGCGCCGCCGGCCCGTGCTGCATCGTCCCGAGCACCCGGCCGTCGTCGTCACGGTAGACACCTCCCCAGGCGCCCCACTCCCCTTCCGCCTTGTCGATCCAGCGCGCCTTGTTCAGGTCGCGCCCGTTGCGGCTTTGCCACCAGATACAGCCATGACAGACGCTCGGCGCCCACTCCAGGGTCGCGCCGGTCAGGCCTACGATGCGCTCGGGTGGCATCACTCCGATTGTAGGACGAGCTCGGTGGCTTCCGGACGGGCGAAGAAGCGAAACGGGACGAACGTCGTACCGAGCCCGGGCGAGACGTGCATGAGACCCTCGGGGCGGCGGTAGAGCCCTGCGGGGTACGGAAAGCGGGGGTGGGCCAGCCGCAGCTTTCCGAGGCCGTAGGGGACCGTGATCTGGCCGTCGTGCAGATGACCGGCCAGGACGAGGTCGAACGCGCCTGGCTCGATCCGCTCCACGATGCGCGGAAAGTGGCAAAGCAGGATCCGCAGATCGGCCGCCGGATCGGCGAGCCGCTCAGGACTAGCCTGGCGTTGCATGTGCGAGCGAGGATCGACTCCGACCAACTGCACGCTGCAGCCGCGAATGTCGACCGTCGCCGCCTCATCCGCGAGCAGACGGGCAGGGCGAGCGTCGTACGGGTCGGCTCGCCTCGCAAACGGGTCGCGCGCGACTCCGTAGTCGTGATTGCCCAGAACGGCGAAGCTCCCAGGGATCCGCTCGAGTAGATGCCGCAGCGTGCGTTGGCCTCTCGGGTGCGACAGGAGATCGCCCGTTATGCACACGAGATCCGGCTGTCGTTCGGCAGCCCAGGCAACGCCACGCTCGACAGCTGATGCCCCACGGGAGGGAACGCCGAGGTGAAAGTCGGACAGGTGCGCGATCCGCATGCCTTCGAGAGCAGGCGGCAACCTGGGCAGACGAACGCTGAGCGTTCGCAGGCGCACCCATCCCGCCTCGAAGTGACCCCATGCGAGCACGCCGGCACCCGCCAAAGCGAGCGGGCGCACGAGACGATTGCTTCGCAATCCTCTAGTAGAAACCCCTAAGGGCCTAAACCTCGAGCTTCTCTAGCATGGGTTCCACCGAGACGACGTGGCGCTTGAACTTGAGCTCGGAAGCCTCGAGGCCGGCGGCGACCCCGATCAACTGCGACAGGTGGAGGATCGGCATGCTGAAGTCCTTCCCTGTCGCTGCCTTCAATTTCGACTGCCAGGCGTCGAGCGAGAGATGGCAGAGCGGACACGGTGTCACCATCGCGTCCGCGCCGGCTTCCTGCGCCTGCTCGATCGGCTGGATCAGCTCGCCGAGCGCGGTCTCCTCCCGCGCCTGAATGATCGGAAAGCCGCAGCACTTGATCTTGGCCGGGTAGTCGACAGGCTCGCCGCCGCACGCTTCGATGATCGCCTCCAACGACCAGGGGCGGTCCGGATCCTCGAAGCCGAGAAGCTTGGACGGCCGGAGAATCTGGCAGCCGTAGAACGGCGCCACGCGCAGCCCTTTGAGGCCCTTGTGCGCCGCCTGCTTGAGGCGCTCGTAGCCCTCGCCTTCGGCAATCAGCCAGAGGAGATGCTTGACCTCGACCGATCCGCTGTAGGCGGGCACCCCGACCGTCTCGAGATTGCGGTTGACGCGCTCGAGCAGTTCCTCGTCCTTCTGGAGCTGCCAGTTCGCCTGGCGGAGATTGAGCGTGCACACGTTGCACACGGTCATGAGCGTGTCCGAGCCCGTGGCCTCGGCGTAAGAGAGGATGCGCGCGTTCAAATGGAGGTAGTAGTCGGGCTCAGCCTCGTGGATGTCCCCCGCACCGCAGCAAGTCACGGACTCGAGCGCCTCGAGCTCGAGCCCGAGCTTGCGCGCGAGCGCGATCGTCGAAGTGTCCAGCTCCTTAGCGGAGAGCGAGGCGAGGCACCCTTTGTAGTAAGCGACACGCCGCCAGGTATTCCCCGGCTTTCCATTAGTCCCTGTGGTGAGCACTTGTCTTATCCCTCTCCTTAGATCTTGCGGTAAATGTTCGAGCGGTCTGCCGCCCCGCCCGGGCCGGCGAAGCCGGCCTGGGCGGAAAGCCCTTTTGGCGGCGCGAGCTCCGACCCGATCCGCCCCGAGCCAAGAGGGCGACCGAAGGGCGCCCTCAACTTCCCGCCGCAGCCGGCTCCTCACCCGGCGTAATCTCTGCGATGTCGCGCTTGGCGCCGCCCTCGTCGGTGCGCTCGATTCTCGCGAGCCCGCGCTCTCCCTGCACGATGCCGGCAGCGCCGCGACGGTTCTGCTCCTTCAGGAGATCGTGAAGGGCACGGGCCTCCCGGACCTCCTCGGCGACGTGCGGCGGAAACGGTAGCGGTACCTTGCCCCGGCGCGCGAGCCCCAGAGCGAACTTCGTCTGCTTGATGGCCGACACGATGCCCTGGGTCTTGGGCACGAGCTCGGTCTCGCGCAGCCACCCGGTCGTCTTGGTCGAGGTGACGAACCACTTGGCGTGCTTGGCGCCCAGGTCGTGGTCGATACCCTGCCGGACCGACTCGGCCCCGAGCTTCGCGATCGCGTCACGTGGATCCACGCCCTTGGGGCAGCGCTCGTTGCAGAAATAGCAGCGCGTGCAATCCCAGATGCCGTGCTCCGAGTTGTATTCGTTGAGCCGCTCGATGTCGGCCCCGTCGCGGGGGTCGCCCACGAAGCGGAAACCCTTGGCAAGCGCAGCCGGACCCAGGAAATCCGGGTCTGACTCCATCGAGTTGCACTCGGAGACGCAGCAGCCGCACATGATGCAGAGCGCTTCCTTGTGGATCGGGTTCATCTGCTCCTGTGAGGCGAGGTACTCCCTTTCCGGCGGCTCCTGGTAACCGGGCTGCAGCCACGGCTTCATTGCGCGGATCTTCGACCAGAACGGATCCATGTCGACCACGAGATCCTTGACGATCGGCATGTTGCCCATGGCGGAGATCACCGGAACGTGCCCGCGGTCGACGATCGGCTTCATCCGCTCCTTGCACGCCAGCACCGCACCACCGTCCATCCGCATCCCGCACGACCCGCAGATCATCATCCGGCAGCTCTTGCGGTACGCGAGCGTGCCGTCGACGCGGTCCTTGATGATGTCGAGCACGTCGAGCAGGCACGCCCACTCGGGCGCTTCCACCTCGTACAGCTTGAGCGCGCGCTCCCCCGTCTGCGAGTCGTAGCGCCAGATCTTGATGGCGACCTCCATCGTCGGCTCTGGAGCACTGCCTCCTGTGATTTCCGTCCCTATTGACATCTCTCTCTTCCTTTAGGTCATTAGCGGCGGCGTAGCCGGCGCCTGCTAGTACGTCCGCTCCTGGGGCTGCCACTTGGTGACCGTCACCGGCGTCCAGTCCACGCGTGGGCGATCGTCGGCCCACGCAACGAGTGTGTGCCGCATGTAGTTCTCGTCGTCGCGCTCCGGAAAATCGTAAGGCCGCGCATGGGCGCCCCGGCTCTCCTTGCGCGCAAGTCCACTCACGATCATGCAGTCGGCGAGCTCGAGTAGAAACCCGAGCTCGAGCGCCTGTGTCAGGTCGTTGTTGAAGACGTTGCCCTTGTCGTCGACCACCACCCGCTGGTAGCGCTCACGGAGCCCGGCGACAATGTCGCCCTGTCCCCGCATGAGCTGTTCCCGCCGGAAGACGCCGAAGTTCTCGTGCATGGTGCGCGCGAGCTCGTCTCGAATCGCCCAGGGCCGCTCGCCGTCCGCGCGGTCGAGCAGGTGCCTCAGCTCGCGTTCGGCGTCTGCCTCAACCGAAGGTGGCACCTCGACCGTCGTGTTCGCGAGCGCCCACTCGGCGGCATGTGCCCCCGCGCGCCTGCCGAAGGTAATCGTCTCCATGAGCGCGTTCCCTCCGAGCCGATTCGCGCCGTGCACCGACACGCACGCGCACTCTCCGGCGGCGTACAGGCCCTCGAGGCTCGTCTTGCCCCAGACGTCCGTATCGACTCCGCCCATGTGGTAATGAGCTCCCGGCCGAACAGGGATAGGCTCGTTGATCGGGTCGACGCCGGCAAAGACCATCGAGAGCTCGCGCGTCCCGTGGAGCCGCTCGTGAATCCGGTCCGCTCCGAGATGGCGCAGATCGAGGAGGACGTTGCCGTCGACGCCCCGACCCTCGTCGATCTCCGTCTGCTCGGCGCGCGAGATGACGTCCCGGCTGGCGAGCTCCATCGCATTCGGCGCGTAGCGCTCGAGAAAGCGCTTGCCCTCTGAGTTCAGCAGGTATGCGCCCTCCCCCCGGCAGCCCTCGGTGATGAGCACTCCGGTGGGCGCGAGGGTCGTCGGATGGAACTGCATCATCTCCATGTCCTTCAGGGGAACACCGACCCGCAATGCCATCGCCATGCCGTCGCCCGTGCACGCGTAGGCGTTCGTCGTACCCGAGTAGAGCCGGCCCGCGCCGCCGGTGGCGAGGATCACCGTCTTGGCGCCCAGCGACTTGAGACCGCCGTTCAGCAAGTCCCAGGCGATCACGCCCTGGCAGCGGCCGTCGTCGATCACGAGCTGCCAGGCGAAAAACTCCTCGTACGCCGGGATCTCACGCTTCATCACTTGCTCGTACAGGACGTGCACGAGGACATGGCCCGTGATGTCCGCGGCATATGCCGTACGCGGCTCGCCGGCGGCCCCGAAGGGGCGCTGGGCGATGCGCCCGTCCTCGGTGCGCGAGAAGATCGCGCCCCACCGCTCGAGCTCATAGACGTCCTCCGGCGCCGCCTCGCAGAGTATCTCGATCGCGTCCTGGTCACCGAGAAAGTCGGAGCCCTTGACGGTGTCGAAGGCGTGCTTCTCCGGATCGTCCTCGGAAGCATTGCCGAGCGCTGCGTTGATACCGCCCTCGGCGGCGCCCGAGTGGCTCCGAACGGGATGGATCTTCGAGATCAAAGCAACGTCTGCGCCGATGTCATGCGCCGCGATCGCGGCGCGCATGCCGGCGCAGCCGGCGCCGACGACGAGGACGTCGTGCTTCGCTTCCACTAGAGGGGGACGCTATAGGAAGCGGGCCGGCTTACAGTTCGTATCGCAAGCCACGCGGGCCCGCCTTTGCCAGGTCTTCCCCGGCCTCCGGGAACTTCTCGAAGTTGGCACGGAACATACCGGCGAGCTCGCTCGACTTGCGATCGTAGGCGTCGGCGTCGCGCCACGTCGAACGTGGATCGAGCAGCACCGGATCGACACCCGGGGCTACTCGGGGCACCTCGAGCCCGAAGATAGTGTCGGTGCGATACGGAACCGTGTCGAGCTCTCCGGAGAGTGCCGCTCGGAGGAGCGCACGGGTCGCCACGATCGGCATCCGCTCGCCTTCGCCGAACGGCCCTCCGGTCCAGCCGGTGTTCACCAACCAGACCGTGGCACGGTGCTCGTCCAGCTTGGCTCCCAGCATGCGGGCGTAGACCGCCGGCGGCTGCGGGAGGAACGGCGCGCCGAAGCACGCCGAGAAGGTGGGCTGCGGCTCCTTGACGCCGATCTCCGTCCCTGCCAGCTTGGCCGTGAAGCCCGACAGGAAGTAGAACATCGCCTGCTCGCGAGTGAGGCGTGCGATCGGCGGAAGAATGCCGAAGGCGTCCGCGGTCAGGAAGATGACGGAGCTCGGATGCCCGGCCCGCTTCTCGGGCAACGCGTTCGCGATCTGCTCCAGCTTGTAGGCGGCGCGTGTGTTCTCGGTCTTCGAATCGTCCTCCAGGTCCAGCACGCCTCGCTCGTCCACCACGACGTTTTCCAGCACGGTTCCGAAGGCTCGGGTGGTGGCGTAGATCTGGGGCTCGGCCTCCGGGGACAGGCGGATCACCTTGGCATAGCACCCACCCTCGATGTTGAACACGCCGCCGGCGCCCCAGCCGTGCTCGTCGTCTCCGATCAGCCTGCGCTCGGGATCGGCCGACAGCGTGGTCTTTCCGGTGCCCGAGAGTCCGAAGAAGACCGCCACCTTGCCGTCGGCGCCGACGTTGGCGGAGCAGTGCATGGGCGCAACCCCCTGCAGCGGCAGACGGTCGTTCATCAGCGTGAAGATCGATTTCTTGATCTCGCCCGCGTAGTACGTGCCCCCGATCAGGATCTCCCCGCGCGTCGGATGCAGCACGACGAACGTCGAGCTGCGCGTCCCGTCTTCTTGCGGATCCGCTTCCACGGCGGGCGCGTGCAGCACCACCGCTTCCGGCTGGTGGGACTCGAGCTCCTCCTCGGTCGGATCGATGAAAAGCGTCTTCGCGAACAGGGCGTGCCAGGGGCTGTCCGTGATCACGCGCAAGGCCAGGCGATGAGCCGGGTCGGCGCCCGCGAACGCGTCGACCACGTAGAGGTCGGATCCCTCCAGAAAGGAGACCACCCTGTCGCGCAAGCCCTCGAAATTCTCCTCCGACATGGGCCGGTTCACGTCACCCCACGCAATCCGCTCCTCCGCTTCGGGCTCCCGGACCACGAACTTGTCGTTCGGAGACCGACCCGTGTGGACGCCGGTGTCGACGACGAGCGGTCCACCCTCCGCCAGCTGCGCATCGCCCCGCGAGAGTGCGTGCCCGTACAGCAGAGATGTGGTGGGGTGCCAGTGCACGCGACCGCCCGCACGAATGTCGTGCTCGTCGAGGCCGACGCGCCCCCCAACCGTTGTCGCCATGCCGGGCCTCCTCCGCTCAGTCGACCGTCGTGCGCCCTCCGAGGCGCCGACATCCTATGCAAGAGATTGATCCGAAACGGGCGCTCGCCCGTTTTTACAGCCTCAGGCCCTCCCGGCCGCCTGGATGCGGTACACGATGCCTCGGCCGTAGTCCGCGACGAGCAGAGCTCCGAGCGGATCCACGACGACAGCGAGCGGATGGTCGAAGCCGCTCGCGAAAGTCGACACCCTCGCGCGGTCTCCCTGCCCCCGCGAATCGAGGACGACGCGAACGAGTGTGCGCCCGTGGTCGTCCCCGTAGTACGTCCCCCACGCAGCAACGAAGAGATTGCCGCGGTACTTGTCCGGAAACGCCCGCCCGTCGTAGAAGGCCATCCCGTCCGCGGACGAGTGCGGCTCGAGGTATGCGACCGGCGCGGTCACACCGGCGCAGCGACCCTGCAGCCGGCGCAGGCGCGCACTCGGCCAGCAACGCGGCCAGCCGAAGTGGCGACCTTGCCCGATCTCCACGACCATCTCGGCCGGCTCCCTGTCGCCCAGGTCGTCGCGGCTGTTCACGGAGGCGTACAGCCGGCCGTTCTCGGGCCGAATGGCAAGACCGAAGGGATTCCGAAGCCCGCGTGAGACGACGCGTAGATCGCGCCCGTCTGCGCGAACCGACAGCACCGCCGCGCTGAGGCGGCTGCGCTCCCGGCACGCGTTGCACGTCGAGCCGCTGCCGAAGTAGAGGCGGCCGTCACGGCCGACGACAACGTTGTCCTGCTGGTGCACGCCGTAGGGAAGGCCGGACACGATCGCCCGCCGCCGGCCGCCCGCGAGACGCCAGAGGGCTCCCTGGGCCGAGACGATCAGCGTGCGGCGGTGCCATGTGAGGCCGAGCGGGGTGCGAAATCCGCGCGCGACGATCGACGGAGCGCGGGCACCACGCCGGATGACCACGACCGTGCCACCTTCCTGCGTGGCGTAGAGGCGTCCCCGTGGGCTGAAGGCAAGCGCCGTTGGTCTCTGCAGGCCCCTCGCGTAGGTTTCCACGCGGAAGCCGGCAGGAACGCGGATTCCGGTCGCACGGTCGAGCCGCGTCTCGGCTCCTCGCAGGCTCTCCGCAGGCCCCGCCCGAACGACCAGCGACGCGGCAGCGACGAGGAGCGCAGCCAGAGCGATGAGGGCAGATGGGCGCACGCGGTCATTCTTGCGGGAAGGCGATCGCTGGTGAACCCCGAATCTGGTGGGCCGTGGACACGCGCGCGGCAATCGAGCGCTTTCTCGCGAGCCCGGCGCTCGCAGAGGCGACGCGACGCGCGTACAAGGTCGACATCGAGGAGTTCGATCAATGGCTTCGCGCGTGCGGTACGCGGCTCGACAAGGTCGACGTGGAGGTGCTCTCGGCCTATGCGGCCGAGCTCGGAAGCGCGCGCCCCGGACGCACGCCTCGTCGCCTCGCACCCGCCACCATGGCTCGTAAGCTGTCGGCCGTCCGCGCATTTCTCCGCTTCACGCTCGGCGACTCCGAGGTGCCCGACATCGCACTGTCGCCGCGCCGCCCGCGACGCCTCCCCGACGCGCCGAAGCGGACGGAGGTGGAGGCCGCTCTCGAGGCGACGGGGGACGATGCCTTCGGCCTCAGAAACCGGGCTCTGCTGGAGGTGGTGTACTCGGCGGGTCTGCGCACGCACGAGGTGGTGGCCCTCGATCTCGCCGACGTCGATTTCGAGCAGGAACAGATCCGGGTCCGCGGCAAGGGCGGCAAGGAGCGCGTGCTTCCGCTGGGCGAAGAGGCCGCCCACTCGGTTGCCCGGTACCTGCGCGAGGCTCGGCCGACACTCGCGCGGGGCGCCGAGAACGCGCTCTTTCTGTCTGCACGCGGCCGCCGACTCGACACGAGCATGCTGCGCCGCCTCTTCCCGCATCCGCACCGGCTGCGCCACGCCTTCGCCACGCACCTGCTCGAGGGCGGAGCGGATCTGAGGACGATTCAGGAGCTGCTCGGTCACAGCTCGCTCTCCACGACGCAGGTGTACAGCCACGTCGACGGCCGGCGCCTTCGCCGAGTCTATGACCGAGCGCATCCGAGATCCTGAGCTCAACGGCTTCCTGGCGCTGCTCGCCGCGCGTAGAGCGCCCCGCACCGTGGAGGCGTATCGGCGGGACCTGACGGCTTTGACCGGTTGGCTGGGCCGGCCCGTCGGCTCCGCCACCACCGAGGACCTCGAGCGTTACCTCGCCGACCTGCGCGCGGCGGGCCTCAGCGGCTCGACGATCGGCCGCAAGGCCGCGGCGGTGCGGGCTTTCTTCCGGCACCAGGTGCTGCTGGGGGCGCGTCGCGACAACCCGGCGGCCGAGCTGTCGCTTCCGCGTCGCACGCGACGATTGCCTCGCACGCTCTCGGCGGGAGAAGCGGAGCGGCTCATCGAAGCGGCGGCCGGAACAACGCCGAGAGCGCTCCGCGACGCCGCGCTCGTGGAGCTTCTCTACGGCGCCGGGCTACGAGTCAGTGAGGGGGTGGGCCTCCAGCGCGGCGCGGTCGACCTCGAGGACCGCCTCGTTCGGTGTACGGGGAAAGGCGGCAAGGAACGCATCGTGCCGCTGGGCCGGCAGGCGGCCGAGGCCTTGAGGCGCTATCTCGCGCGGGGCCGGCCGTATCTCGACCGACGGCACCGCCCTGAGCTCTTCCTGAATGCCCAAGGGGGAGCACTCACGCGCGCGGGCGCGTTCTTCATCCTGCGCCGGCTCGCAGCGCGCGCAGGCCTGGAGCCGGAGCGGGTGCACCCGCATCTCCTTCGCCACTCCTTCGCCACGCACCTCCTGGAGGGAGGCGCCGATCTACGCAGCGTGCAGGAGATGCTGGGGCATGCCGACCTCGCCACCACCGAGCTCTACACCCACATCACGGACCGCCGCCGGCGCGACGTCTACTTCGATGCTCACCCGCATGCCCGGCGAAGACGTGCACCGGGACCGGGGCCTGACCCCCACCGCGGGACCTGACGCTAGCGGGTCGCGGCCTTCTTCCGGAGCAGTGCGCCGATGCGTTTGGCAGCCGCCCGCAGCTCCGCTTCCTGCTCCTCGTCCTCGGCGAGGCCGTTCAGGAGCACGATCGTGTCCCGCTGGGGCGAGCTATTACGCAGGCAGAGGATCGCGAGCCGCCGCACGGCGTTGTTCGGGTCGGCGTGCACGAGGTTGTGCAGAAGAGGGCGAACCGCGTTCACCGGCCCCGGGCTCTCCTGCGAAAGCAGCTCGAGCGAGATCAACGCCGACCCGCGGCACGCGGGGCTCTCATCTTCGAGACCGCGCCGGAGCAGCTCGAGCTTCTGGCGAAAGCGGAACTGCCCGATCGAACGGTAGGCGACCGCACGCTCCCGGTAGTCCGAGCTCCGCGCCGCGGCTTCGAGCTCGTCCGCCCACTCCGAGCGCAGATTCGCGAGCTCCCGTTCGTCGCCCCGCTGCGCGAGGTCGTTCGCTTGGGCCGCGACCGCGGCCAGGGTCGTTTCCGCCACGAAACCTAGACGGTGGAAAGTGAGCGGCTGCCGGGACCTACGTAGCGGGCCGACGGCCTGATCAGCCGCCCGGTTCGCTTCTCTTCGAGAATATGGGCCGACCAGCCGGCGACCCGGGCGCACGCGAACATGGCCGGTGTCAGGTCAGGGGGCACCTCGGCGACGTCGAGGAGAACCGCCGAGTAGAACTCGACATTCGTCGCGATGACGTAGTCCGGCTTCCGACGATGCAGCTCGGCGAGCGCCGCCTCCTCGAGCGCCTCGGCGACCTCGAGCCGAGGCGACCCGATCTCCTGGGCGGTCCGCTTCAGGATGCGCGACCGTGGATCCTCGGCCCGGTAGATCCGATGCCCGAAGCCCATGATTCGCCCACGGTGGTCGAGGACGTCCTTGACGTATCCCTCGGGATCACCCGTTGCCGCGACCTCGTCGAGCATCGGTAGCACGCGGGCGGGCGCTCCGCCGTGCAGCGGCCCGCTCAGCGCACCGACGGCGGCCGACATGGCCGCGCCGCAGTCTGCACCCGTGGACGCGGTGATCCGTGCCGTGAACGTCGAAGCGTTGAGCCCGTGCTCGGCCGTGCAGATCCAGTAGGTGTCGATCGCCTTCACATGGTCGGGATTCGCCTCTCCGCGCCAGCGGAGGAGGAATTTCTCCGCCGCCGTCTCGCCTTGAGCTACGAGCTCGTCCCGCGCGGGCTCGCGTCCGTCGTGCACCGCTGCCGACATCGCCACGATCGACATCATCTGCGCCGAGAGACGGGAGAGGTCGTCTCGGGCTTCCTGGTCGTCGATGTCCACGAGCTTGCGGAGGTTCCACTCACTCGAGAGGTGGGCAGTCTCGGCCTGCAGGTCGGCCGGGGCATTGCCACTGACGCCCTTCGGCTCGTACGGCTCGGGATCGGGCATCCCCGGTTCGAGGTCGTCGTCGACGAGGAGTCCCCAGACTTTCTCGTACGGCACGTGCCCGACCAGTTCCTCGATGTCGACGCCTCGATAACGAAGTGCGCCACCCTCTCTGTCGGGCTCGGCAATCTCCGTCTGGATCGCGACGACGCCCTCGAGACCTGGCTTGAACTCGTTCACGTCCGCAACTCTACCCGCGACGCTGCTTCCGGCCCCGACCGTTAGAGTGCGCCGCCGTGGCTCACAGGGTGATTCTCATTCCCGGCGACGGTACGGGCCCGGAGCTGACCGAGGCCACGCGCCGCGTGCTCGAGTCGACCGGCGTCGAGTTCGAGTGGGACGTCCGACAGGCCGGGACGGACGTCATGGACCAGAACGGCGGAAACCCCTTGCCCGAGGACGTGCTCGCTGCGATACGGGAGACAGGCATCGCGCTCAAGGGCCCGATCACGACGCCCGTGGGCGTTGGCTTTCGCTCGGTCAACGTCGCGCTCCGTAAGAGCCTCGACCTCTATGCGCAGGTGCGCCCGTGCAAGACCTACCCGGGCGTCCGAAGCCGCTTCGAGGACGTCGACCTCGTCATCGTCCGGGAGAACACCGAGGACCTGTACGCCGGCATCGAGTTCGAGCAGGGAAGCGAGGACGTGCGCGAGCTGATCGAGTGGCTGGCCGCGCACGGCGGCAAGGTGCGGCCAGACTCCGGCATCTCCATCAAGCCGATCTCGATCACCGGCACCCGCCGCATCGTCCAGTTCGCTTTCGACTACGCGCGGCGGAACCGCCGTCGCAAGGTGACGGCGGTGCACAAGGCCAACATCATGAAGTTCTCGGACGGCCTCTACCTCCACGTCGCGCGTGAGGTCGCGGCCGAGAACGACGACATCGAGTTCGACGACCGCATCGTCGACAACATGTCCATGCAGCTCGTCCAGCGGCCCGAGGAGTACGACGTGCTCGTGCTTCCGAATCTCTACGGAGATGTCCTCTCGGATCTCTGCGCGGGCCTGATCGGCGGTCTCGGCCTCGCACCTGGGGGGAACTTCGGCGAGGGCATCGCGATCTTCGAGCCGACTCACGGATCTGCGCCCAAGTACGCCGGCCAGAACAAGGTGAACCCGATGGCCCAGATGCTGTCGGGAATGCTGATGCTTCGCCACCTGGAGGAGATCGAGGCTGCGGCTCAGCTGGAGAGCGCGATCGCAGCCGTGATCGCCGAGGGAAAGAGCGTGACCTACGACATGAAGCCGAGGCGGGACGACCCGACGGCGGTGGGCACGAGCGAGGTCGCCGATGCCATCATCGGGCGACTTGGGGCGCGCGTATGAGCCAGGCGCTCGAGCTCGGCCGCCACGAGTTCCAGGCGTACAAAGGACGGCGCAAGGTCACGGTCGTCGGAGCCGGGAACGTGGGCGCCACCTGCGCGCAGGAACTCGCCCGCCGCGACTACGCGGACGTCGTACTCGTGGACATCAAAGAGGGATTGCCTCAGGGCAAGGCGCTCGACATCAACCAGTCGGGCTCGGTGCTCGGGTACGAGGCGAACGTCTCCGGCTCGAATGGGTACGAGGAGACGGCCGGGTCAGATGTCGTGGTCGTCACTGCCGGTCTGCCCCGGTCGCCCGGGATGAGCCGCGACGATCTGGTGACGACGAATGAGAACATCGTCAAGTCCGTGACCGAGGCCGCCGTCGCTGCGTCGCCCGACGCGATCATCGTGGTGGTCTCCAACCCGCTCGACGCGATGTGCCACGTCGCCAAGAACGTCTCGCGCTGGCCCAAGGAGCGAGTTTTCGGCATGGCCGGGATCTTGGATACGGCCCGGTTCTCGGCCTTCATAGCCTGGGAGACGGGTGCGTCGGTGAAAGACGTGACCGCAATGGTCCTTGGTGGACACGGCGACCAGATGGTTCCAGTCGTATCGGCCACGACCGTCGGAGGAGTTCCGCTGCGCAACCTCGTTGATGATGACCGGATCGAGGCGATGGTGGAGCGAACGCGGACGGGCGGCGGCGAGATCGTGAACCTGCTGGGGACTTCGGCGTGGTACGCACCGGGAGCCGCGGCGGCACAGATGGTCGACGCCATCATGCTGGACGAGAAGCGCGTGCTCCCGTGCACGGCGCTGCTCGAAGGCGAGTACGGGATCGACGGCCTGTACATGGGTGTGCCGGTGAAGGTCGGCGCGGGCGGCATCGAGCAGATCGTCGAGCTGGGGCTGTCCGGCGAGGAGCAGAGAGCGTTCGAGCAGTCGGCGGACGCTGTCCGCGAGGTCGTCTCCGTGCTCTCCACCTCGTAGGTGCACAGCTGATGGACCTCGGGCTGCGCGGAAGGACCGCCATCGTCTGCGGCGCCTCGGCCGGGATGGGTCTTGCGATCGCGGAAAGCCTGGCCGCGGAGGGCGCGAACGTCGCAATGCTCGCCCGGGGAAGGCAGCGGCTCGCGCGCGAGGCCGAGCGCCTCGGCGCATTGAGTGTTCGAGGGGACGTCTCGGAGCCTGGCGATCTCAAGCGACTCGTCGAGCGGACCGTCGCCGCCTTCGGTGGCATCGACGTTCTCGTCAACAACAGCGGCGGGCCTCCACGGAGTTCCGTCCTCGACCTCGACGACGAGGCGGTGGAGCGGACCGTGGAGCTCCTTCTGCTCTCCGTGATCCGCCTGACGAACCTGTGTCTGCCGCACCTGAGGGCAAGCAGCTGCGGCCGCATCATCAACATCACGTCGAGCTCCGTGCGCGAGCCGATCGACAACCTGGCGCTGTCGAACGCTGTCCGTCCGGGCGTGATCGGATGGGCGAAGACGCTTGCACGCGAGCTCGGCCCGGACGGGATCACCGTGAACTCGATCGCCCCCGGCCGGATCGAGACGGAGCGGCTGGCCGAGGCCTATCCCGACGGACCGACCGAGCGTGACCTGGACGCAATCCCGCTGCGGCGGTTCGGCGCGGCGAGGGAGGTGGCCGAGGTGGTGTGCTTCCTGGCCTCCGATCAGGCCAGCTATGTCACCGGAGCGGTCATCGCGGTGGACGGGGGCCTGACCCGCGGATTGCTTTAGGGGCCTGGCACTCAAATTTGGAATCGACCATCTAGCCTGCACCGGAGGCGCGCGGACGGCGGCAGCCCGCTGAGACTATCCTCGTGAACTTTCGCAACCTCGCCTCCCCGGGACGGCTTGCGGCAGCCGGTCTGGGATTGCTGCTACTCGTCGTGGCGATCCTGTGGCTGACTCCCTCGAAGCAGTACATCTTCCTGCCGGACGAAGCTCATGCGACTGCCCCCGTCGTGCGAGCCGAAGGTGAGAGGCCGTCTAACGGGCCGGGGGGCGTCTACTACGTCGACGTACTCGTGCGCAAGGCGACCTTGCTCGAACGGCTCTTTCCCTCCCTGCGCGAAGGCTCGACGCTGGTGCCTGCGTCAGCGATCCAACGTCGGGGCGTAAGCGACAGAGAGCGGCGGCAGGCAGACCGGCGCGAGATGGCTCGCTCGCAGGACGTGGCCGCGGCCGTGGCGCTGCGCGCTCTCGGCTTCAAGGTGCGCGTGCGGCCCCTGGGTGCTCGGGTAGCCGGCCTTGCTGCCGGTGCTCCTGCCGCCGGCAAGCTCCACGAGGGGGACATCGTGGTCGGGGTCGACGGGAAGCGGGTTCGCAGCCCGCGCGACCTCCGGCGCCTCGTCAGCTCCCGCAGGCCGGGTGACAGCGTACGCCTTCAGGTGCGAAGCGGCGACGGCCTACGGTCAGTGCGGCTGAAGACGATCGAGGATCCGCGGGATCCGCAGCGGCCGGTGATCGGCGTTGTCGTCGACCAGGCCGCTCAGATCGACCTGCCCATCAACGTGGAGATCGACGTCGGCGAAGTCGGCGGGCCATCCGCAGGACTTGCCTTTGCTCTCGACCTCATGGAGGAGCTCGGCCGCGACGTCGACCGCGGCTACCGTGTCGCTGCGACCGGCCAGATCGAGCTCGACGGGACGGTCATTCCAGTCGGCGGCGTGAAGCAGAAGACGATCGGTGCTCGAGAGTCGGATATCGAGGTCTTTCTCGTACCGGCTGGGGACAACGCGCGGGAGGCTCGGCGCTACGCCAGCGGACTCCGGGTTATCCCTGTGAAGAGTTTTCGACAGGCGTTGCGTGCATTGGCAACACTGCGTCCCGAGCGGTGATCAGCGCGACGCATGGAGCGAAAGAAAGTGCCGGAAAATGCGCCGACTTCGTCCGCTGCACCCCTTTGAATCGGCGTGTTTGGCTCCTATGATCGAGCCCGTTCCAGACACGGCTAGAGAGGATTATGAAGAAACGTTCCGGACTCACGTGCGACGACTGTTACTTCCGGCGAGCGGGTCTCTGCGCGCTCGCTCCGGAGACACCTTGCCCGACCTTCCGCCTGCATAGCCGAGGGTCGCTCGTCCCTCCGCAGCAGCCCCGGCTGGTGCCCCGCCCGCTCGGACAGTTGGCGGCTCAGCACGCCGCCGCGTAGCTGGTTACCGACTGGCCGCTAAAAGCCTTTCCCCGGGGCTTCGCCCTTCTTTCCCCCGGTTTTCAGGGTAGCGGGAAAAGCCGCACAGGTGTGATACAGAAGCGTGTCGAGAGTGAAATTTCGACACGCCCCCGAGCCGACGGCTACGACGTAACCGAGGCGCGCTCGGCGACGAGCTGCGCGACCTGCGTCGGCGTGGTTCCCACCCGCACACCGTTGGCCTCGAGCGCCTCCTTCTTGGCCTCGGCGGTTCCCGCCGAGCCCGAGATGATCGCGCCGGCGTGGCCCATGGTCTTTCCCGGGGGCGCGGTGAACCCGGCGATGTAGGCGAGCACCGGCTTCGACATCTCGGCCTCGATGAAGGCCGCTGCCTTCTCCTCCTCCTCGCCGCCGATCTCCCCCACCATCACCACCAGCTCCGTCTCGGCGTCTTCCTCGAACTTCGCCAGCACGTCGATGAACGACGACCCGACGACCGGATCGCCTCCGATACCCACGATCGTCGAGTTGCCGAGGCCGAGCTGGGTCAGCTCGTGGCCGATCTGGTAGGTCAGCGTCCCTGAACGACTTACAAGCCCGACAGGCCCCGCGCGGAAGATCTCGGCGGGAATGATCCCGACGTTCGCTTTGCCCGGCGAGAGCGCCCCGGGGCAGTTCGGGCCCAGCATCGTCACGCCCTTCGGCCGGATGTAGTTGTAGATCCGAAGCATCTCGTGAGCAGGCAGCCCTTCCGCGATGCAGATCACGGTGCCGATGCCCGCGTCGACGGCCTCGTAGATGGCGTCCGCCGCGAATCGTGCAGGCACGAAGACCATCGTGGTGTTGGCGCCCGCCTCGGCGACCGCCTCCGCGACCGTGTTGAAGACCGGAATCCCCTCCACGTCCTGACCGCCCTTCCCCGGCGTCACCCCCGCGACCACCTGTGTCCCGTAGTTTCGATTTCGGACACCGTGGAAGGAGCCTTCGCTGCCGGTGAGGCCCTGGACGACGAGCCGCGTGTTCGTATCGACGATGATTGCCATCAGCTGGCCACTACCGCTGTGACTTCCTGGCTCTGAGCAGGATCTTCGTGTCGGTCCACGCCGACCCGTCGTTCGTCATCCGGTCGGCGAGCAATTCCTTGACCCGCTCTGCGTCCGACCCGGTGCAGCCGGTACGCGCGAGCCATTCCTCGAGCGGGTGACGCTTCTCGAGGTGCTCGACGAGCTCGGGCTCGAGGCCGGCTTCGAGGAGAAACGCGCGCCACTCATCCTCCGTGTAGCTACGGACGTGCGAGGGATCCCGGAGTCGCTCGGCCTGCTCGTGGCGCTCGTTCGAGAAGAGGGTGTCCTCGATGACCACCAGCGACTCGCTCACCCGCGCCATCTCGGCGATCGCGGCCCGGATGTCAGCGAAGTGATGCGGCGCGATGCGGCTGACGACGACATCGAAGCTCCCATCATCGAAAGGGAGATCCTCGGCCTGGCCCACCACGTCGGGCTGCATGCCGGGAGCGAGGTCGAGCGTGACGACCTCGCAGCCCTCGGCACGGAGCCGGCGTGCGACGTGGCCGCCGCCGGTCGCGACGTCCAGCACCTTGACGCCCTCGCTCGGATCGCACCATTCCACGAGCAGATCCAGGTCCGCCCCGCTCGCGTGGGTCTCACTCTCGCGATAGCCCGTCGCGCGCTCACTCCAGAGATTCACTGCGCGACGCTCGCTCATCTAGCCAACTCCACCGCCCGGCGCGCTGCGTCGAGCATCGTGGGCTCGACATGCAGGTTCGGCGGGCTCGCGTCCGCGAGGATCCGCCGCCCCTCCTCGGCGTTCGTCCCATCGAGGCGCACGACGATCGGATGCTCGATCGTCATCCGTCCCAGCGCCTGCAGGATGCCGCGCGCGACCTCGTCGCAGCGCGTGATGCCGCCGAAGATGTTGAAGAAGATGGAGCGCACCTGGTCGTCACTCGTGATCACCTCGAGCGCATCGACGACCCCCTCCGCGTCGCCGCCGCCGCCGAGGTCGCAGAAGTTGGCGGGCCGCCCGCCGGCCAGCGCGATCACGTCGAGGGTGGACATGACGAGACCCGCGCCGTTGCCAAGGATCCCGACCGAGCCGTCGAGCTTGACGTAGGTCACGTCCTTCTCGCGCGCGAGAACCTCCTGGGGCGCGGCTGCGGCCGTGTCGCGCATCTGGGCGATATCCGGGTGCTTGTAGAGAGCGTTGTCGTCGACCGTGAACTTGGAGTCGAGCGCCTTCACCTCGCCGTCGGGCGTGACGAGCAGCGGGTTGATCTCGCACAGCATCGCGTCGCAGCCGACGAACGCCGCATACAGGCTTTCGAGGATGGAGGCGATCTGCTTCTGCTCGCCGGGGTCGCCTATGCCGGCTCCGTAGATGAGCCGCCGCGCCTGGTAGGGCTGAAAGCCTTCGAGCGGGTCGACGTAGAGTCGCACGAGCGCTTCCGGAGAATCCTCGGCCACCTGCTCTATGTCGACGCCGCCTTCGGCCGTGAACATGAACAGCGGCTGCTTGGCCCCGCGGTCGAACGTGATCGACAGGTAGTACTCCTTCGCGATCTCGGACGCTCGCTCGATCCAGAGCCTGCGGACCACGTGACCGCGGATGTCGAGACCGAGGATCTCACCGGCGCGCTGCTCCGCCTCTTCGGGCGTATCGGCGAGCTTGATGCCCCCCGCTTTGCCGCGCCCTCCGGTGAGGACCTGCGCCTTCACCACCACAGGCCCGCCGATTTCCACGGCCGCAGCGCGCGCCTCGTGCGGGGTCGTCGCGAGCCGCCCCTCGGACACCGGGATTCCGAAACGGCGGAAGAGCTCCTTGCCCTGATACTCGTACAGGTCCACGGCGGCGCGAGTCTACCCAGCTTCGTTTTGACACGAGTCCTGGCCTCTAATCTGGGGCCGTGGATGCCATCACGGTCGGGGCCCTCGAAAAGCGCTACGGCGACGTCCATGCGCTCGCCGGCGTGTCCTTCGCCGTCAGGCAGGGCGAGGTGTTCGCCCTGCTTGGCCCGAACGGCGCCGGCAAGTCCACCACCGTGCGTATCCTCGTGACGTTGACCAAACCGGATTCCGGTGCAGCCACGGTCGCCGGTCACGACGTCGTTCACGAGGCGGATGCGGTGCGGCGCTCGATCGGCTACGTCCCGCAGGCGTCGGGCATCGACAGGGAAGCGACGGGGCGGGAGAATTTGACTCTCCAGGGCCGGGTCCAGGGCCTCCGAGGGCCCGTTCTGCGCGAACGTGTGGACGAGCTGCTGGCGCTTTTCGGCCTCGGTGAGGCCGCCGATCGCACGGTTCGCGGCTACTCCGGCGGTATGAAGCGACGTCTCGATGTCGCCCTCGGGCTCGTGCACCGGCCACAGGTGTTCTTTCTGGACGAGCCGACTACCGGCCTCGATCCAGAGGCGCGTGCAGCGATGTGGGACGAGCTCGGGCGGCTCGCCAGGGGGGAGCGTCTGACGATCCTGCTCACGACCCACTACCTGGAAGAAGCAGACCGCCTCGCCGACCGGCTGGCCATAGTCAGCCACGGGCGGGTGGTGGTCGAAGGTACGCCGGAGGGGCTCAAGCGCGAGCTGCGCGGGGACTCCGTAGCGGTGGAGGTCACCGACGGCCTGGGAGAGCGGGCGGCCGCGGTCGTCTCGGCACTGCAGGACGTCCACGAAGCGATTCCCGAGGGCCGGATGCTGCGAGCTCGCGTGGAGAGCGGCGCAACTGCGATTCCCGGAATCCTGTCGGCACTCGAAGGGAACGGGATCGCCGTCGTGTCGGTCACGACCGCGCGCCCCTCGCTCGACGACGTCTACCTTCATCACACCGGCCGGGATTTCCGCAGCGAGGACGAGGCCGGTGTGCGGTGAGCCAGGTCGCCGCTTCAGACGTCGCGTCCTCGGCCCGCCTCGGCCGGCTCGGGGAGATCCTCGCCCATAGCAGCTACATGGTGGGCCGGCAGACCCGGAACCTCTTCCGCGAGCCGATCTGGATCGCGATGATGCTGGTGCAGCCCATGTTCTGGCTGCTTCTCTACAGCCAGCTCTTTCGGCGCCTGGTCGAGCTACCGGGGTTCGAGACCGACTCCTACATCGACTTCCTGGCGCCGGCGGTCGTGATCATGACTGCGTTCTTCCAGGGCACGTGGAGTGGCATGGGCATGATCACCGACCTGGACCGGGGGGTGATCGAGCGATTCCTCGCCACACCCGCTCGCCGGAGCGCGCTCGTCTTCTCGCAGGTGCTCCGCTCCGGGCTGACGTCGGTGATCCAGGGCGTGATCATCCTCGCCGTGTCGCTGGTGCTCGGAGCGGAGAACGGCGGACCCGTTGGCTGGCTCGTCATCATGCTCGCGGGCGGCCTCGTCTCCGCGGGCTTCGCCGGCATATCGCAGGGCGTCGCCCTCATCACGCGACGCGAGGCAACGATGATCGCCGTCGCGAACTTCATCGGGCTGCCGCTGATGTTCTTCTCGGCGATGCTGATCGACTTCGACCTGATTCCACGCTGGATGCAATGGGCGGCGCGATTCAATCCCGTCCAGTGGGCGGTGGACGCGGCCCGTGAGCCTGTGCTGGCCTCCCCTGACTGGTCGCTGGTCGGTCTCTCCATGTTGCTCCTCGCCGCGTTCGTCGTGGCCACGACTGGATTCGCGACGTGGGCTTTCCGCGCTTACCAGCGCACGCTGTGAGCTACTCGTCTCAGAATGACGCTTCTTCGTCCGGTGCGCTGGGCGGTGCGGAGCAAGCCGTTACACTCGCGTCCCCGACCACCGAGGAGGAAGCTATGGCGGACGAGCAGACGACGCTCGCTGACGACGAGATCCTGACCGTGTCGACCGACGACGACACGAAGACCCAGTCGGCGGTCGCGGACGCCGACCAGGACGACATGGATGACGACGGCGACGACTCGGACGGCGACGACTCGGACAGCGACGACACCGACGCCTAGGCGATTGATCAAGAGGCGATCAATCCCCGATTGATCGAGCGACTCGTCGATAAGTCCCGTAGCGAACCCGCGCGCGAGGGCACCGCCGACGCCCTCGCGCGCTGTATTCGCCCGATCGAGCGGGAGGAGTTTCTCCGCACGTACTGGGAGCGGCAACCGCTGCTCGCGGCGCACGCCGGAGCCGACGGCTTCGAGGACCTGCTGTCCGCGGAGGACATCGAGCGGCTGATCTGCTCGGACGGGCTTCGATTTCCTGCCTTCCGCCTCGTGAAAGCCGGGGAACGGCTGCGCCCGGCCGACTACACCGAGGACATTCCGTGGCGCCCGTCAGGCTTCACGGGCGCGATCGACACGGAGCGCGTGCTCGACGAGTTCGAGCGGGGCGCCACGGTCGTATTGCAAGCGCTGCACCTGAACTGGGCTCCGGTGGCGCGCTTCTGTCGCGACCTCGAGACGAGCCTCGGCCACCCCGTGCAGGCGAACGCGTACTTCACGCCCCGGGCCTCTCAGGGCCTCCCCGTTCACCACGACACCCATGACGTCTTCGTTCTTCAGGTCGCAGGGGAGAAGCGGTGGCTCGTCTACGACCCCGCGCTGGAGCTGCCGCTGAAGCACCAGCGCTACTCGGCGGAGCTCGGCGAGCCGGGCAACGTGGTGCTGGAGACGACGCTCGGCCCGGGAGACACGCTGTACCTGCCGCGGGGTTGGCTCCACCAGGCGGTGACCTCCGGCACCGACTCTCTCCATCTCACCATCGGCGTCAGCCCGTATACCTGGATGGACGCCCTACGGGCTGCTCTGGAGGCGTGCGCGAACGAGGTCGAGTTCCGCCGCTCCGTGCCTGACCATGCAGCGCTTCCCGATCGCCTCCTCGGCGAGTTGCGGGCGCGCCTGGAGCCTGTGGAGGTGAAGCGGAGGAAACGGGTTCGTTTCCTCGAGACGAGGCGGCCGATCCTCGACGGTCAGCTCACGCAACTCCGCGCACTCGACGGGCTCTCCCTCCAGACTCGAGTGGAACGCCGTCGGACCGTGATCGCACACCTCGGCACCGGGTCGGCTTCGGCGCGCCTCACGTTCGCAGGCAAGGAGCTCGTCTTCCCCGCTCGAGTGGCGACCGAGCTCGAGTTCGTCGCCACGACGGCGGAGCCATTCTGCCCTTCCGATGTTCCCGGCGCGCTCGATGACGATGGACGCTTGATACTCATCCGCAGGCTCGTACGGGAGGGATTCCTGATGCTCAGCCAGCCGGTCGAACCCGGTGCTTCGCCGTCACGAACCGACGGGGGCGCTGCAACGTAGGCGAGCTGCACGTCAGGTACGTGAGATCGCCAAGCTCGGCGACTATGTCGACCTCGTGGACCTCGCCGCTCGCGTCGGCCGCGAGCGCAATCCTCCAACCCTCCGCCTGACGGCGCGCAGAAACCAGCCGGAGATCGTCTATCCCGGTAAGCCGGGTGCGCGCGCGCACGGCACGGTCTGCCGCCTGCACGGCGAAGGGGTGGCACGAGCGGCCACGGAACCGGTCGAGATAGAGCCGCCCGGCGAGGTATTCGTCGAGCAGCGTCCACACCTCGGCGCGTCCGACACGCCCGAAGTACAGCCCCTCCGGAAGACACACCAGATTGCCCGCGAAACGGTCTCCTCCTACGTGCGTCGATTGCCAGACCCAATCGTCGTCCAGCTGCTCGCGGAGCTCGTCGTAGAGCGGGCGGCCGTAGCGAGCACAGCAGCGATCTCGCTTGCCATGGGTGCAGACGACGAGCAGCGGGTGAGCCAGGCGGGCAGCGGACCCGTCGTCGAGGATACGGGCGAAGTCAACCGCCAGCAGGTCCTCGTAGCTTTCGAGATCCAGCTCCGAGAAGCGTCGGTCCCGTTCCAGGGACTGGCCGAAATAGCACTTGAGGCCCGTGCTGCGTCGCCGTTCCGGGCGCCGGACGAAGAGCAGGCGCGAACGCGGACGAGCCGACAGCTGCTCGGTGAGGTGGCCCTTTACCCGCTCGGACAAGGTGCTGCCCCCGAGCACCTGCCGGTTCCAGAGGCCGCGGTACTCCAGCACGAGCCACCGCTCGACGCGGCTCGCAGTTCCGGAAAGCGGCTCGGAGCTCTCCTCGGAGACCTCGGCGCAGAACGGTCTAGTCATCGGCTGCTCCCTGCGAGACGATGCAGATCACCTGGCCGGTCTGGACGGGCTCGCCCGGCGCGACGGACAGGTTCGCGACCGTGCCGCTTCGTTGCGCCGTGACCTCGTTCTCCATCTTCATCGCCTCCACGATGCAGAGCACCTGGCCGGCCGCGACCTCGTCCCCATCCGACACCTCGACAGCGAGCACGGTTCCCTGCATCGGGCTGACGACCGCGTCGCGTGCGGCGCCGCCACCCCCGGCCGCAGATCGCTCGCGGCGCCTGCGCGCGAGCTCGGCGTGCGGCGGCTCGGCCTCCGGC
>JACCTQ010000281.1 GCA_013812265.1 Actinomycetota bacterium | reverse complement strand
GGGCCTGTCCAGAAAGTCGACCAGGGCGCTTGACAGGCGCCAAATCCCGCCAGGCGGCGTCCTCGGTCGCACGAATATGTCCGCATATTCGTCCTCCCTGCGTCCTTGCCTGGCGGAATTTTTCGCGCGTCATCCACCGCGGCCCACTTTCTGGACAGGCCCTTAGCGGCTGCGCGGATGAACCGCGCGACTTAGACTCCCACGATGCGGGCCTCGCAGCTCTTCCTTCCCACGCTCCGTGACCCGCCGGCCGACGCGGAGGCCGCGTCGCACAAGCTTCTCGTGCGCGGCGGCTTCATTCGACAGCTGAGCGCAGGCGTGTGGACGTACCTGCCGCTCGGCTGGCGTGTACACCAGAACGTGGTCGCGATCATCCGCGAGGAGATGGACGCCATCGGGGGGCAGGAGATGCTGTGCCCTGTGCTGACTCCTGCCGAGCTCTGGGAGAAGAGCGGCCGGATCGTCTACCCGGAGGTCTTCAAGCTGCGCGACAGGAACGACCGGCCGTTCGTGCTGCCCATGACGCACGAGGAGACTTTCACGTTCCACGCGGCCGAGTTGCAGTCGTACAGGCAGCTGCCCCAGTTCTGGTACCACTTCGGCACCAAGGAGCGCGACGAGCCCCGTCCTCGTGGCGGGCTCATCCGGCTACGCGAGTTCATCATGAAGGACTCCTACTCGTTCGACCGCGACCAGGCTGGGCTCGACGAGAGCTTCCTTCGCCATGCGGAGGCGTACCGCCGAATCTTCGACCGGTGCGGGCTTCGGTACTACGAGGTCGACGCCGAGCCGGGGATGATGGGTGGCAGCGAGAGCTGGGATTATCTCGTCCCCGCTAGCTCGGGCGAGAACGTACTTGCACTCTGCGAGAACGGTGACTTCGGCGCGGACACCGAGGTCGGGCGCGCCGTCCCGCCTCCACCGACGTTCCCGGCCGCTCTTGATCGGACGCAGGAGATCGAGACGCCCGGCGTGGGCACGATCGAGGCGCTGGCCGACTTCCTCGGGATCGACCCGCGTGCGACCTCGAAGGCCATGCCGGTCGTAAAGAGCGACGGGGCGCTCGTGCTCGGTCTCGTCCGAGGCGACGATCGGTTGCTGGACGTCAAGATGGCGGCGGCGCTCGCCAGCGACTTCCGGCCCGCGCAGGAGGAGGAGATTCGCCGGACGTTCGGTGCCGGAGGCGGATCGCTCGGTCCCATCGGGGTCTCCGTGGAAGTCGTGGCCGACGAGGCGCTCCGAGAGGGACAGTTCGTCGCGGGCGCGAACCGCGACGGCTGGCACCTGCTCGGTGTTCAGGCAGGACGCGACTACCAGCCGAGGTTTGCTGACATCAGGGAGGTGCGGGAGGGGGACACCTGCCCGAACTGCGGCGGCGCGTTGCAGCTCCAGGCCGCCATCGAGGTCGGTCACATCTTCAAGCTCGGCACCCACTTCTCGGAACGCCTCGGGGCGAACTTCGTCGACGAGGACGGAAGCGAGCGCCCGATCGTGATGGGAAGCTACGGCATCGGACCGGCGCGCGTCATCGCCGCGATCGTGGAGCAGCATCTCGACGAGGCGGGCATCGCGTGGCCGTCGTCGGTCGCGCCGTACGACGTCCATGTGCTGGCTTTGCCCGGTCTGGACGAACAGGCCGCGCAGGTGGCGGATGCGCTGGAACACGTGGGACGCCGTGTGCTGCTCGACGATCGCGAGCTGCGGGCGGGGGAGAAGTTCGCGGACGCCGACCTGATCGGCTGCCCTCTGCGGGTGACCGTGGGCAAGCGAACGCTCGACGACGGCGCCGTGGACGTGCGCAACCGAGCCACGGGGGACGAGCATCGCGTCGCCATCGCCGACGTGGCCGGGGTGACGGTTTGACGAGACGCCGGCGCTTCAGCGAGGAGCCGTTCGGGCCCACTCTCGCACGGCTGATGACGGAGACGGGCGTGACGTTTCGTGGCCTCGCGGAGCAGACCGACCTCTCCGCCGGCTATCTGAATCACCTCGTGCACGGGAACCGCCCAGTGCCGTCGAACGAGATCGTCGAGAAGCTCGCGCGCTCGCTCGGAGTGGAGCCGGAGCACTTCCGGGAGTACCGAATCCGCTTCATCACGGAGCGGCTGGAGAGCATGCCGGATCTGATCAACCGGCTCTACAAGCGTCTGGGCGAGTAGAAGGCTGCGCGCAGGCCCAACCTGGCCCCGGGTCCGGCGAGAGCGGCTAGCGCCGTCGGCGGCGTGTCTGCGGAACCCAGCTCGGAGCGTTTGTGCACTGGCGAAGCGGGAAGACTGGGGAGCATGAGCGGTTTTCGGACGTTTGGCGCGATTGCCGGTGCCGCCGTCGCCGGATACGCTCTCGGTCGCCGCGACGATGAGCTCGTG
>JACCTQ010000263.1 GCA_013812265.1 Actinomycetota bacterium | reverse complement strand
GGGTGTTGACTGATCGATCAGTCACTGGCCCCAACCGGGCGCGCCGCCGTGGGTGAGTCGACCGAACGGGCACTGCGCCTCATGATGCGTGAACCCGTGCGTGCGGCGTGCCGCGGCTGGGGCCACGACGCCGCTCGCCGAATCGCGCCACGGGGTGCAGTCCAAGCCCTCCGAGTGCGCAGCACAGCGCAAGTTTCGCCACGCGCCGGCATCTATTTAGAACGATGCTCAAGCGAAAGAACCAGGGGGTCCGACGAATGAAACTCAACGCGCTACTTGGCTTTGCGGTTGTGGCCGGACTCGTCGCATCGCTTGCCGCCACGGCGAGCCTCGCGGCCACGAGAGCCACAAGCAAGCCGGACAAGATCACGATCTGCCACCGAACCAGCTCGACGACGAACCCGTACGTCAAGATCAGCGTCAGCGGCAGCGTGGCTACCGCCAGCTCTGGAGCGTCGAAGGCCGTCAAGGCACATCTTCAGCACGCAGGCGACATGGTGATCGCCGGGAACGCGACCTGCCCGACGACCGCGCCCGCTCCGACTCCGACGGCCGGACAGGGCGGAGCGCAGAAGACGACCCTGTGCCATCGCACCGGATCGAAGAGAAAGCCGTTCGTGAAGATCACCGTGAGCGGCGCTCCGATGAGCGGTACCACGGCGGCCTCGAGAGCTGTCCGAGCCCATCTGCAGCACGAAGGCGACGTGGTGATCGCCGGAAACGCGACGTGCCCCACGAGCCCGCTCGGCGCACCCGCGGGGAAGGGCAAGGGCCGGAAACGGTGAGCCATAGAGTCGCTGTACTCTCAGATAAACAGCCGAGGAGGGGTTCTCCATGAAAGTGACCGCATTCGTACTCGCGCTATTCGCGGCCGGCGTGGCCGCTTCGTTCGCCGTCGCCAACCCACAGGGCTTGAGCGCTCTCGTGAAGACCGGTACCAATAAGAACAAGAAGGTGACCATCTGCCACAAAGCGGGGTCGTCGAAGAAGTCAGGCGTGACCATCAAGGTGAGCGAGAAGGCACTCAAGGGTCATCGCAAGCACGGCGACAAGATGGGTGCCTGCCCGGGCACGACCACAGGCACGGCGACCACGACGACCACGACGACGGGAGTTACGACCACGACCACCGGCACGACCACCACTGAGGCGAAGGCGACGATGTGCCACCGGACGGGCTCGGCGAGCAATCCGTGGGTCCAGATCTCCGTCAGCCAGAGCGCCGTGCCAGCGCACATGAAGCACGGTGACACGATGGGCGCCTGCCCGCCAACCACCACCACGGGCGCGAAGGGCAAGAAGAAGAAGAAGAAGAAGTAGTAGTAGTAAGGCGCGCTCCTCTCTCGAGCCACCGAGGGCGGCCGCCCTCGGTGGCATTAGGGGACTCCGCAGGAATCGCCCAGGAAGCACCCGCCCTTCCCTCGCGACTCGAAGTGCGCTTACATGACGTTGAATGTCGCTCGTGTCCCTACCGGATGGGCAGCTCGTTGCTCGCTGCCGCACCGGCGACCACGAGGCCTGGCGGGAGCTGGTGGAACGCTTCTCGCGCTACGTGTACGGGATCTCCATCCAGGCGTTTCGCCTCCCGCAGCACGATGCCGAGGACGTCTTCCAGGACGTGTTCGCACGCGCATACGAGCAGCTCGGCAAGCTCCGAGACGACGAGGCCATCCGCCCGTGGCTCGGTCAGCTCACGCGGCGGCTCTGCATCGACCGGCTCCGCAGCGGCTCGCGCGAGCAGCTCTCGGAGGACGACATCGAGCCGGCGCATGCCGACGACACGATTGCGCGACTCGACGAGTCGCTCACGGTGCACGAAGCGCTAACCCACCTTCCTGCCCACTGTCGCGAGATCCTCGACCTGTTCTTCGCCTGCGACGAGAGCTACCGGATGATCGGCGAATCACTCGGCTTGCCCCCAGGAACGATCGCAAGCCGGATTTCGAGGTGCCTCGCGAAACTGCGGGAGGAGCTCGAGGGAAGAAAGCCAGCCGCCGACCCGTCTTAGAAGCGTGACACCAGCCCCGGGATACGACGAAGAGCGCCTCGCCGATCTGCTTCGGGGTCTTCCGCCCGCACCCCCAGCGTGGGTGACGGCTGCTCAGGAGCTGCCGCTCGCCCGCCTCGGTCTCGACGAGATCGTCGACCGGGCGCGGAAGGACGAGGCATTTCGGAAGGCGCTCATCGCGGATCTCGAATCCGCTCTGGCAGGAGCGGGCTACGTGCCAGACCCGCTCCTGCTCGAGTCGGTACGCGACCGTCTGGGTCGCTGAGTTCCCCCTCCGCGCGCCAGGCGCGCCAGAATGGCGCCTGGTGGACGCCGCGAAGGACATGCTCGAGGCTCAGATCGGGGCTTTTCTCGATGAGCTCGCCTCGGAGGATCCAACGCCCGGGGCGGGTGCCGCGGCGGGTATCGCCGTCGCCATGGCGGCCGCGCTCTGCGCGATGGCGGCACGAGCATCGCGCGGGACGTGGTCCGGCGCTCAGGGTGCTTTAGCCCAGGCGGAGGCTCTGCGGCATCGCGCGACGCCGCTTCCCGCGACGAACGCCAGAGCCTATGAGGATGCGCTCGTGGCGCTCCGGCTCCGCGGCGAGCCCGCTTCGAGTATCCGAGACGAGGCGCTGGGAGACGCCCTCGCGCGAGCTGCCGAGCTGCCGCTAGCGATCGCACGCGCGGGTTCCGATGTCGCGGAGCTCGCCGCAGCGATCGCCTCAGCGGGCGATCCGGCGTGGCGCGGCGACGCGATCGCCGCGGCCTTGCTCGCCGCAGCCGGAGCGCGCGCGGCAGCGAATCTCGTGAGCGTGAACCTCGGTGTAACCGAGCAGGACGAACGTCTCGTCGCAGCGCGAAAGCACGCTGATGCCGGAGCGGATGCGGCCCGGCGCGCCGAGACCGGCGCGATCTCCTGATCCGACTGAATCCAGCCCGACGTCTATAGTCATCCCATGCGAGGCGCGGGGAGGGTCACGTGGGTAGCGGTGCCGCTTGCCGGCTTGCTCGCCGCGGCGGGGCTGGCCTCGACCGCCACCGCCACCGTTGGCGCGCCCTCGGTGGCCAGGCTCTCGAAAGAGGCGTACATCAAGCAGGGAGACGCCATTTGCCAGCGGGCCATCGCGGACCTGCGCAAACTTGGCCGTCTGTATCCGGCGCGGAAGGCCGCAGCCGTGGGCAGCAGGTATCTGGCGATCGACCGCCGTACGCTGGCTGCACTCCGTTCGCTGTCGGCGCCGCCCGCCGATCGCGACCGCATTCGGAAGCTACTCGCGTTGGCGGACACGGCGATCAACAAGGGCATCGTGGGCGTGGTCGCCGCTGCCCGATCGGGAAACAAGGCGCGTTACACGGCGGCAGTCAAGAAGGCGCAGGCGATGATCGACAAAGCACATGCCTCCGCCCGCGCATACGGCTTCTCGGCGTGCGCGCGTTGGTAGAGCCACCACGCCGCTAGACTGGCCCGCACGGCGCATTCGTCTAGTGGCCTAGGACACCGCCCTCTCACGGCGGCGGCACGGGTTCGAATCCCGTATGCGCCTTTCTGCGTCACAAAGTCAAGCCGATTTGGCTTGGTTGAGCGGGTCATTTGTGACAGGCATGCCGGTGAAGAGTGTCGCGTGCAGATCGCGGTGCAGACCTCGGATCACGCGGCCGCCGCGCTGGTCGCTGATCTCCATGCGTCCGGGCTCAAGAAACAGACGATCCGCAAGACCGTGAACGTGCTGGCGATGGCGCTCGACCACGCCCGCATTCAGCCCAATCCCGCCCGCGACCGCCTGACGGTCAAGCTGCCGCGGGAGGAACGCCGGCACGTCGAGCCACCGACCGCTGCGCACGTCGAGGCCGTCATCCGGCTGCTTCCGCGCCGCTACCGGCTCGCGCCGCTCGTCCTCGACGCCACTGGAATACGCGTCGGTGAGCTCGACGCGCTGCTCTGCGGACAGCGCTCACACGGGCCTGCACGGCGGGCGGGGTTTCGGCTTTCTCGCCCCAGCGTCAGAGGCCGAGGAGGAGCATGAGCGCCTCGTCGACGGAACGCAGCTCGCTCGCGTCGAGGCGCCCCGCTGATCCGCCCAGACGTTGCGGGTCGACGACCGTCGTCTGCTCGACCAGGACGCGCGTCTCCTCTCCCCCGAGGGCAACCGTCGGGCGAAAGGTCGCTGGGCGAGCGCTCGTGGAGGTCGGTGCCACGAGCACAGTGCTGAGGTCGAGGAACTCATCCGCCTGGACGATGACCGCGTAGCGGGCGCCGCGCTGCTCATGCCCGCGCGCGCCCCGTGGCGCCGGCAGGCGGAACACCTCGCCGCGGACCACCTCAGTCGGCGAGCGGCGGTGCGAGCTCCGCGAGCTGCTCCCGGATGATCCGCATTTCCTCGCGGTCGCGGTCGTCAGCCGCGAGACGGCGGACCTCCGCTCGAATCGACGAGCGGACGCGCCGGCGGGCGGCAGCCTCGCGCAGCGCGGTCCGCACGGCCTCGGAGTCGCTCAGTCCGTCGGCGCGGACAATCTCGAGCGCCGCCGCCGACGCGTCGTCGAGCCGAACGTGAAGGGAGCGCGCCACCGTTCCAACCGTAGCACGAATCATGCTACATGTCCTGACGCACGCCAGGCGCGTCCAGCCAGGCGCGTGCGTTGCAGACCTCGGTGCATACCTCAGTCGAAAAATACCCTGTTTGCAGGGAGTTAGCGAATCCCATATGCGCCTGGCTCGAGGCTTCGACCCGAGCTTTACCCGCTCAGCTCGGAGACGAGCGGCCCGGTGTCGAGCGGGTCGAACCCGATTCGGGCCGCGATCTCTTCGCTCGAGGGGCGCGTGCCTTCGCGAAAGAGCGATCGCAGGCGATCGCCCGTCTCGGTGCGCCTCCACCAGTCGTCGCCCACCTCGCGCACGAGGAAGGTTCGTAGCTGCGCGGCCCGGATCCACGCCCGCAGATAATCGGCCGAGTAGAAACCCGCGTCCATGTCGGCCAGGAAGCCCTCGGGGCGGTACCAGACGCCGGTCGCGCCCGTCAGCCGCTCGGAGTACCCGTCCGGCGTGCCGCCGTCAGAGGGAAAGCGCGACCAGAAGTCGAGCTCGAACTGGAGTTTCGCTGTGTAACGACGAAAGAAGAGCACCTCCATGAAGCGGGTTGCCTCGGCGTTGTCGGCGGCCTGCTCCTGGCTCAAGCCGAAGTGCTCTGCATGCCAGGCGGGCTCCCGCGTGATCGCCTCGCAGATGTAGGAGTAGATCTCGGTCAGCGCGTGATCCCGCGCGAGGCGGCGATACGTGTACGGCAACGACGGGTTGCTCCCCGCGTAGTGGAGCGCGTGTCCGGCCTCGTGCATGAAGGCCTGATAGTCGTGCAAGCCGCCTTGAGCCCGAGTGATCAGATGGACGAGCCGCGGCGGATCCGACGCGATCACGCAGGCGCGGGGCGATTTCTGCGGGCGATCGTCGAGATCCAGACGGATGTTCGGCTGGCTCCGCAGATCGAACCCCAGGCGCGAGAGCGTCTCGAGACAAACTTCGACGGCGCGCTCCTTGGTATACGTGTCCGCGAGCGGCGACAAGCGGCGCATGTAGCTCACGTGGTAGGAGGCAGGCACCGCCTCACGCCCCGGACCGAGCAGGCGCTCGAACCAGCGGTCGCGCAGCCGCTGGTAGGCGGGCTCGGCGGCTGCGCTTGCCTCCGCAAGCGCCCGCTCCAGCTCCTCGAGCGAGATCCCTTTCTCCTCTTCGTTTCTCCTGACGGCGTCGGGCTCCTCGGAGACCTCGGCCTCCAGCTCCTCGCCTGCCCGCAGCACCTCGAGGCGGTCGGTGTTGAAGCGAGCGGACATATCGCTCTGCAGCTCTCCGAGCTGCTTGCGATCTTCGTAGCCGGGCAACACGGCCAGGCGCGCCTGCGCGGCTCGCAGAGGCAGCTCCTCGCCCCGGTAAGACACGCGAGCAGCGAGGATGGCGTTCTCGAGTTCGTCCTCGCGCTCGGCCAGCTCGGCGGCGACGATCCCCGCCTCGCACGTCTTACACAGACGGAAGAGGCGCTCGCGCTCGTCGGCCTCCGCCGTCCCCGCGCTCTCCCTTAGCCCGTCGAGCTGTCCTCGCGAGAAAAGGTCTGCATAACGAGCGACGATGGCGGCCTGCTCCGACACCTCCTTCTCCCCCACGCGCACCACGCGTCCTTCCTCGGAGCGCTCGTACAGGTACTGCTGGAGCCGGGACTCGTACTCGACGGGGGTTCGGACTGCCGCGACGCTCATCTGATGGGCGAATCTATACCAGCCCGATTTCGGCTCCGCGAGATGTCTCTTGAGGACTATGATCGGAGCGCAGTGCACGCAGGCAGCATCGGCGAGCGGGAGACGTACGCGACCGAGATCGACGGCCTCTGGAGTGTGCTGTCGCTCCCGCTGGCCCGCCTCGATGCGCTGGCCGACGAGCCGGATCGCCTCGCAGACGACCCCGCGGCGCTCGAATCTCTGCCCCGCTTCCAGTACGTTCTCCACGCGGCGAGCGAGCGAGCCCTGGGCATCGATCCTCCACCGGATGCTGAGGCTGCTCATACCGAGCTCGCAGCGGCGCTCACGGAGGCTCGCGACCTGACCGCGGAGCTCCACGACGCTGTCGCCGCGGAGGGACGCGCCGCCGCACGCGGGCTGGTCTACGAGTGGCGCGGGGCGCTCTTCCGGCTTCGCCTCGCGCGTATGCGGCTGGGAGCGGAGCCAGAGGCGTCCGAACCTGAGCCGCCTGATGTCGAGCCGACGCGGGCGTCAGCCGGAGCCGCGCTCCTCGCGACCGCTCTCCTACTTGCCGGCACTGCCGCCTTCGTCCTCGGCGCCGCGCTCGAACTGTGGCCGATCTGGGCCGGGGGGCTCGCGGTCTTCGCCGGCGGGTGCGCCGTATACCGCGGCCCGACTGCCGGGAGCTCTTAGCTTAGGTCGAGCGTTCGATTGGCTTTTCCATTGAGACGCACGGGAGCTTGACGCCGTCGGGCAACGTGATCTCGACCTCTTCGAGCGATCGGAAGCCGTACGCGCGGTAGAGCGGCAGGCCCGGGAGCGTCGACATCAGCACGAGCTGTTGAAAACCTTCCCGCCGGGCAGCCTCTTCGCACGCCTCGAGGATGCGACGACCGAGGCCTCGGCGCGTCCAGTCGGAGCGCACGAACATCGCTCGAACCCGTGCGGGCTCGCTCGCGGGATCGAGGGCACGTGCGTCGTCCTCCGAGTCGCCGCTACCCGTGTAGAGCCGGTCGCGCCTGCTCCACCCGCCGCAAGCGACAGCCGCCGCCGGTTTCCAGGATGAAGTAGGTGCCATCAGCGAGCAGCATCCGGTCGACTTCGGGAACATGGCGCACGGCGCTGGTCGCCCTTTCCTCGTCGTAGAAGCGCCGGAAGAGGACGGCGGCCGACTCCTTCATCAGTGCGTCGAGAGCGGCCTCGTCGTCGAGGTTTGCGACACGCAGCACCGGCTCATCGCCTTCCAACGACGCGATCGTAAACGCTACGCCTGCGCGGCCCGAATGCGCGCGAGTGTTCGCTCGGGCCCGAGCAACTCGATGCTCTCGAACAGTCCGGGTGAGACCTTGGAGCCGGTGACCGCTATGCGCACCGGCTGGAACGCCTTGCGGGGTTGAAGCTCGAGCCTCTCGGCCATCTCGCGCAACACAGCCTCGATCTTCTCAGCGGTGAAAGGCTCTACACGGTCGAGAACGCGCTCGGCCTCACGGAGAACGACGCCGTCCCCGAGATCGCCGTCCGGCTGAACGTCGCGGAAGAAGAAGCCCGCGAACTGGGGGAACTCGCCCAGCTTCGTGATCTTCTCCTGCACGAGAGGCGCGGCTCGGCGCACCAGCTCGTCGTCCCAGTCGTAGCCCTCCTCGTGCAGGTAGGAGACGAGCGCGTCGGCGTACCGCTCCGGAGGAAGGTCGCGCAGGTAGACGCCGCTCATCCAGTCGAGCTTCTGGTAGTCAAGAGTGGCCGGGCTCGCTCCAACTCTGTCGAACGAGAACCGCTCGATCAGCTCCTCCCGCGACATGATCGTCGTGCGGTCGTCGTAGCTCCAACCGAGGAGAGCCAGGAAGTTCACGAGCGCGTCGGGCAAGTAGCCCGCATGGCGAAACTCCTCGAGCGACGTCGCTCCGTGACGCTTGGAGAGCTTCTTGCCGTCCCCGCCGTTGATGTTCGGCACGTGCGCGTACTCGGGGACGGGCGCGCCGAGCGCCTCCAGGATCCGGATCTGCTTGAGCGTGTTCGAGATGTGATCGGGGCCCCGGACGACGTGCGTGATCCCGTCGAGCCAGTCCTCGACCGGCGAGGCGAAGTTGTAGGTGGGCCTGCCGTCGGACCGGACGAGCACGAGGTCCTCGAGCGCCTCGTTCTGAACCTCGATGCGGCCCAGTACGAGATCGGTGTAACAGGTGGCACCCTCGCCGGGCATCCGGAAGCGGATGGCACCCTCGTCCTCGTACGCGACGTTCTTGACGACGAGGTCTCGGGCCACTTCCTGGCAGTGGGTCATCCGGTCGAGCTGAAACGTGACGGGGCCGTCCCATTCGATGCCGAACCACGCCAGCGACCGCTGGATCTGATCGACCGACTCGGCCACCTCCCGGCTGGTGTCCGTGTTCTCGATGCGAAGCAGGCACTCACCGCCGCTGCCCCTGGCGAACAGCCAGTTGAAGAGGAACGTGCGGGCTAAGCCGACGTGGAGGTTGCCGGTCGGGCTCGGCGCCATGCGGACTC
>JACCTQ010000085.1 GCA_013812265.1 Actinomycetota bacterium | reverse complement strand
GGGCCTTAAGCTCTGCTCCGAATGAGGATCTCCGTCCCCAAGGAAACGGCGTCTGGGGAGAACCGCGTCGCCCTCGTTCCGGACACTGTCGTCCGCCTGAAGGCCGAGGGTGGCATAGAGATTGCGGTCGAGCGAGGCGCCGGGGAGAGCGCTGCGTTCCCCGACGCGGCCTACACGGAAGCAGGCGCCACCCTCGTCGAGAGGCCGGAGCTCTACGGCGATGCCGATCTCGTCGCCAAGGTGCAGCGGCCGAGCGCAGGCGAGCTCTCGCTCTTCCACCCGGGAACCGTGCTGGTGGCGTTCCTCCAGCCGCTCACGGATCCCGACGGAATCGCGCGCCTCGCCGAGCGCAAGGTGACGGCGTTCGCCATGGAGTCCATTCCCCGCATCACCCGCGCTCAGGCCATGGATGCGCTCTCCTCGCAGAGCACCGTGGCGGGATACAAGGCAGTGCTGCTCGCGGCCGATCGCCTCCCGAGGTTCTTCCCCATGCTGATGACTGCCGCCGGCACAGTGGCGCCCGCGAAGGTACTCGTTCTCGGCGCGGGCGTCGCGGGGCTGCAGGCGATCGCGACGGCGAGACGACTCGGTGCCGTTGTGTCGGGTTTCGACGTTCGGCCGGTTGTTCGCGAGCAGGTGGAGTCGCTCGGAGCCACCTTCCTGGAGCTCGGCATCGTGGGCGAGGAGACCGAAGGTGGATACGCACGCGAGCTGACGCCGGACGAGCAGAGGCGTCAGGCGGAGGAGCTCGAGCGGCGCATACCCGACTTCGACGTCGTGATCACAACCGCGCTGATCCCGGGCCGCCCCGCGCCCAAGCTGATCCCCGCGGTCGCGGTCGCCGGCATGCGGAACGGCTCGGTGATCATCGACCTGGCCGCGGAAGCCGGTGGGAACTGCGAGCTCACCGAGCCCGGGGCAGAAACGGTGCGGGACGGCGTGACGATCGTCGGGCTCACCAATCTGCCGAGCGCCATGCCGTTCCATGCGAGCCAGCTCTACTCGCGCAACGTCGCCGCGCTCGTCTCGCACCTCGTTACCGACGGCGAGCTCCGGCTCGACTTCGACGACGAGATCACCGCCGGCGCGTGCGTCGCGAGGCCGGAGGGCGTGCCGGCATGAGGCCGAGCCAGGTCATCCTCGAGCTGACCGTGCTCGCGCTCGCGATCTTCCTCGGCTTCGAAGTGATCTCGAAAGTGCCCACGCTTCTGCACACGCCCTTGATGTCGGGGACGAACGCCATCCATGGCATCGTTCTGGTCGGGGCCATCCTGGTCGCCGGTATCCCCGATCAGGCGACCTGGGTCCGGATCGTCTCCCTAGCCGCCGTCGCGCTCGGAACGCTCAACGTCGTGGGCGGCTTCGTGGTGACCGACCGCATGCTGGAGATGTTCAAGCGGCGCGAGTCGGGTCCCGGGCGCAACGACACGTGACCCGGGGCGACGCCATCAGCCTCGCTTACCTCGCGGCGATCGTCGCGTTCATCCTGGCGCTGCGGTTTCTGTCCTCCCCCGCCCGCGCGCGGCTCGGCAACTGGCTCGGCGCGCTCGGTATGGCGATCGCAATCGCCGCGACGTTCGCGCACCCGGGCCTGTCGAACGAAGTCTGGATCTTGCTCGTGATGGCGGTGTCGGCGCCGATCGGCGCGTACGGCGCGCGCGCGGTGAAGATGACCGACATTCCGCAGATGGTGGCGCTGTTCAACGGAGTCGGCGGCGGCGCGGCCGCCCTCATCGCCCTCGCCGAGTTCCACGAGCGTGCGCCCGAGTCGGGGCGACTGGCTGCCAACGTGGGCATCTCCATCGTCCTGTCCGCCCTGATCGGCGCCGTCTCGTTCGCAGGCAGCATGGTCGCCTTCGCCAAGCTGCAGGACCTGCTCAGCGGGCGGCCCATCGTCTACCCGCAGCAGAAGGTGGGAAACGCGGCTCTCGTCGCCGCTCTCGTCGCCGCCGCGATCGTGGTCCTCGTCGGAGTCGAGGAGCAAGCCATCGTGGGGGCACTGATCCTCGGTGCCCTCCTCTTCGGCGTCCTCTTCGTGCTCCCTATCGGAGGCGCCGACATGCCCGTCGTGATCTCGCTCCTGAACGCGTGCACGGGCCTGGCGGCGGCGGCTACCGGATTCGTCTTGCACCAGAACGTGCTCATCGTGAGCGGGATGCTGGTGGGCGCGTCCGGCACGCTGCTCACCCTGCTGATGGCCCGCTCCATGGGCCGCTCGGTCGGGAATGTCCTGTTCGGGGCCTTCGGTCAGTTGCAAGTGACGCCGGACGCGCTCGCGGCGTCGGCGGACGGCCACGTCCGCTCGACAAGCGCCGAAGACGTGGCCGTGATGCTTGCCTACGCCCAGCGTGTGATCGTCGTGCCCGGCTACGGCCTCGCCGTGGCTCAGGCGCAACACGACGTCCGCAAGCTCGCGGACGAGCTGCAAGCGCGCGGCGTCGACGTGCGCTACGCGATCCACCCGGTGGCCGGCCGCATGCCGGGTCACATGAACGTGCTGCTGGCAGAGGCGAACGTGCCCTACGACGAGCTCTTCGAGATGGAGCAGATCAACGGTGATTTCCCCCAAACCGACGTGGCGCTCGTGATCGGGGCCAACGACGTCACGAATCCCGCTGCGCGAACTCAGTTGGGCAGCCCGATCTACGGGATGCCCATCCTCGACGTCGACCGGGCCAAGAACGTGGTCGTGATCAAGCGCAGCATGAATCCCGGTTTCGCCGGCATCGACAATCCGCTCTACCGAGATCCCAAGACGGTGATGCTCTTCGCCGACGCGCGCGAGGGCGTGGCGAAGCTCGTCGAAGGGGTCAAGGCCCTGTAGAGCCGCGGGCGGAGCACTCGTTCGTGATCCCGTTCTTCACCTCGCGCCACGTGGAGGCGGCCGTCTCGCCGCAGCGTGCGGTCGAGGCCGTTCGGCACGCCTTCATCGCCTACTCGAACGGCGACTGGACGATGCCGCCAAAGGTGTACGTCCCGGCCTATCCGGCCGGCGACTTTCGTGCCATGCCGGCGCTGGGCGGCGGCCACGCTTTGCTCAAATGGGTGACGTCCTTTCCGGGAAACCCGTCGCGCGGCCTTCCAACCGTCACGGGCCTCGTCCTGCTCTCCGATGCCTCGAACGGCCTCCTCCGAGCCGCGCTCGACGCGGGGTCCGTGACCGCACTCAGGACGGGAGCGGCGGCCGTGCTCGCGGCCGAGACGCTCGCGCGGCCCGGTGCCCGGACGGCGGCCGTCTTCGGAGCGGGCGTGAACGGCCGGGCTGCGGCCCGCACCTTCCTGGCGCGCGGGCGGGAGGTGGGGATCTACGACGTCGACGCCGAGCGTGCCCGCTCAGTCGCGGCCGAGCTCGGCGCGAGCGCGATCTCACGCGAGGAGGCGCTCCACGCGGACATCATCGTTACGGTCACGCCCGGCCACGAGCTCGTGCTCGGAGCAGGGAGCCTGCGGCCGGGACAGCACGCGAGCCTGATGGGAGCGGACGGGCCGGGAAAGGCCGAGATCGCGGTCGAGGAGCTGGCACGGTGCCGCGTGTTCTGCGACGACTGGGAGCAGGCGAGCCACAACGGCGACCTCGTCCACGCCGTGAAGGCGGGAGCCCTCGCACGTGAGGACGTGACCGAGCTGGGAGCCGTCCTGGCCGGTGCAGCTGGGGGCCGGGAGCACGTCGAGGACATCACGGTCTTCGACTCCACCGGGCTGGCCATCCAGGATCTCGCCGTCGCCCTTGCGGCACTCGAGCGCGCGGATGAGCTGGTCGACCTGCCTCGGCTCCCCGTCTAACCGAGAGCGCGGCCCGGGTCGAAGACCTCGAGCTCGTCGGCCGGCTCGCCGAGGATGGAGGCGGCGACCAGCTCGCCGCAGGCGAGGCCGAGCACGTTGCCGTGGCCCGAGTACCCGCACGCGACCCAGAGGCCCTCCCGTCCGGGAACCCGCCCCGCAAGCGGCAGGCGATCCGCCGTCATGCCGAAGATTCCGGCCCACCGGTGCGTCACGGGCGCCCGCACGCGGAGCACGTCGCGCAGGAAGCTCTCGATCCGGCTTTGAATCACGGGAGTCGTCGCCTCTTCGGAGGTGTACTCAGTCTCCAGGCTGGCGTCTCGCCAGCCGCCGATCACGAGGCGACCGTCCGGCGTCTGCTGCCAGTAGTCGTAGCCGCCGCGCGCGTAGTGCGGCCGATCGAACAACCTCGTGGACAGAGGCTCCGTCGCAACAACCTGTCCTCGCGTGGGGCGAACGGCGGCGTCAAGGGCAGGCAGCAGCCCCCGCGTGTACCCATCGGTTGCGATCACGACCTCGGATGCCTCCAGCTCCGACAGGCTTTCGACCCGGCTTTCCTCCCTCAGCTCGACGCCCTCGCCGGCCGCGAGCACGGCGAGCCGGCGCACCCAGCGGGCGGGATGAATGGAGCCGTCTCGTGGGTGGCAGATCGCGCCGAAGAAGTGATCTGCGAGGGGCGGCTCCAGCGTCTCGACCCACTCGACGGCGAAGCGGTCGGCAGCAAGCGCGTCGCGCTCTGCGAGGAGGGCGTCCCGCTCAGCCTCGTCGGCCGCCAGCCGCAGGCTGCCAGTGCGGCGGAAGGCATCGCCGGCGAGCTCCTCCAGACGATCGATGAATCGCTCCGATAGGCCCCACAGGCGCTTCGCGCGCTCCACACCGAGATCGCTGCGGGCCACATCGTACGGCGCCGCGCCACCACGGAGCGCGAAACCGCCGTTCCGGCCGCTCGCGCCACTCGCCACGCGGCGCGCCTCATGGAGCCGGACGCTGAGGCCCCCGCGGGCCAGGGCAAGAGCACATGCGCACCCGGTCACTCCGCCCCCGATGACGACGACGTCCGGGCGCCCGGCGAGCGCTCGGAAGCGAAGCTCCGTATGCCCGTCCTCCAGCCAGTACGAGCTCGCCACGCCGCGATGCTAGACGCTCATGGCCTCACCCCCCGATAGACGCCGTCGCTCTCGGTGATGAGCCCTGCGAGCTCGAGCTCCGAGAGTGCGACCGCGAGCTCGCCGGCCGGAATAGCGAGAGCGCGCGAGACCTCGTCCGCTGCAGCCGGCGAGTCCTGAACTCGCTCGAGCACCCGCTGCGCGGTGTCTCCGAGTACCGGGGAAACCGAGCGGCCCTCCGCGGGCCTGATGCCGAAGACGTCAAGGACGTCCTGCGCCCGGGTGACGGGAGAGGCTCCGAGCTGGAGCAGCCGGTTAGGCCCCGCGGCGAGCGCCGAGGTGATCTCTCCCGGTACGGCAAACACCTCGCGCCCTTCCTCGAGCGCCAGGTCCGCGGTGATGAGAGCGCCGCTTCGCTCTCTGGCTTCGACGACCACCGTGACACTCGTGAGCCCGGCGATGACGCGATTTCGCGCGGGAAACCGCCACGGCGCCGGCTCCACACCCGGCGCGTACTCCGACACCACCAGGCCGCTTTCGGCGACGCTCGCTGCAAGCGATGCGTGGATCGCCGGGTAATCGCGATCGACGCCACATCCAAGCACGGCGACGGTCGCCCCGCCCGCCTCCAGGGCTCCACGGTGCGCCTCTCCGTCGATCCCCCGCGCAAGCCCGCTGACGACGACGAGGCCCGACGCGGCCAGCTCGCGACCGAGCGAGCGAGCGACCTGGCTGCCGTATGAGGAGCACGACCGCGCCCCCACGATGGCGACCGAAGCCCGAGCCAGGAGCTCGGGAGCGCCCTCCCCGCGCAGGAACAAGCCCGCTGGCGGATCGTGAATCGCCGCCAGCAGAGGCGGAAACGCCGAATCCGATCGCGGCAGCCAGCGGAACCCTGCTGCCTTCAGTGCAGCGAGATACATGCCCGCGTCGAAGCAATCGGCAAAACGCCTGAAGCGAGTGGCACGGGGTGCCTCGACGACGTGTGCGGACGCCTCGGCTGCAAACGCGGCGAGCACGAGCTCCCTCATGTGACCGACAGCTCCCGCGGCGAGCGGTACGCGAGCGCTTCGGCCACGTGCTCCGGCAGCACCTCGTCGCTCCCGGCGAGGGCCGCGATCGTCCGAGAAACACGCGCCACCCGCGCCCGGCCGCGACCGGAGAGGGGAAGTCGTTCTACCGCACGGTCGAGCAGCTCGGACGCCGTTTCCTTCCTCCGGGGCGGATCGCCCGCGAGCCGCTGGCGAGCGGCCTGCACCCGCTCGGCCACTGGACCGGACGCCTCCGAAGCCCCCGCCGCCAACTCGTTCGCGCGGGGCCTCGGAACGGTGACCACGAGATCGAAGCGGTCGAGCAGCGCCTTGGAGAGCTTGTCGCGGAAGCTCGCCAGCCGCTGCGGGGAGCAAGAGCACGCAGCGGCCGGATCGCCCCTCCCGCCGCACCCGCAGAGATTCATCGTCCCGATCAATTGGAAACGGGCGGGAAAGATGGCTTGCCCGCTCACCCGGGCGATGCTCACGAGGCCATCCTCGAGCGGCTGCCGGAGCGCCTCGAGCGCGGGCCTCGGGAACTCGGGGAGCTCGTCGAGAAGCAGCACGCCGCGGTGAGCAAGCGTCGCCTCCCCCGGCCTCGGCCCGGGGCCGCCGCCGACGATGGCCGGCATGGAGGCACTGTGGTGCGGAGCTCGAAACGGCGGCACCGTGATGAGCGGTCGGCCGGGGTGCAACAGCCCTGCGACGGAGTGAATCCGCGTCACCTCCATCGCCTCGCTGTCACTGAGCGTTGGAAGAATTCCCGGAAGGCGTCGCGCGAGCATCGTTTTTCCGGTGCCCGGCGGCCCCGCGAGCAGGAGGTTGTGTCCGCCCGCCGCCGCGAGCTCGAGCGCCCGCCGGGCGCGCTCCTGGCCACGGACGTCGGCGAGATCCGGGACCGGCGGAGCCGGCAGGTGGCCGTTCCCGGGAACGTAAGGTGGCGGATCGCGCTCCCCGCGCAGGTAGGCGACGGCCTCGGCCAGGTGACGGATCGGTAGTGGCTCCACGCCCGCGAGCGCCGCTTCCGCGCACGACTCCGGTGGGCAGAGGAGGCGGGCGAGCCCGGCTTGCCTTGCGCCCTCGGCGACGGCGAGGACTCCCCCAACCGGTCGCAGACGGCCGTCGAGCGCGAGCTCGCCGGTCATCGCATGACAGGCGAGCGCATCGGCGGGTATCTGCCGTGACGCAGCGAGGATGGCGAGCGCGATCGGCAAGTCGAACGCCGATCCCTCCTTGCGCAAGGCCGCGGGCGCGAGGTTGACGATGATTCGCCGTCCGGGCCACTCGAGCTCCGCGGACGCGATTCCGCTTCGCACTCGCTCCTTGGCTTCCTGGCACGCACGATCAACAAGCCCCACGATCGTGAACGCAGGCACTTGATCCTGCAGGTGAGCCTCGACCTCGACGCGACGCGGCTCCAGGCCGACCAGGGTGTGTGTAACGGCTCGCGCGAGCGGCATGGACCGACCGTAGCGCCCAGGTTCGCGCGGGTCTGTGCCGGTTTTGGAACGAAAGTCCTACGCGCGCCCGCCGGGCAGTGTCAGAACGCGTCCGTCAGCCGCTGCACCCGGCCCGCACGAACAGCCACCACGTCGAAGCGGACGTGAAGGCCGCCGGCCTCGGGATGCGAGGCAAGCCAGATCTCAGCCGCACGGCGCACGCGCCGCTGCTTCTCCCGATCGACCATCTCGAGTGGATCGCCGAAACGCGAGCCGCCCTTTGCCTTCACCTCACAGAACACGAGCTGTCTGCCGCGGCGCAGCACGAGGTCGACTTCGTTCCGGCCGCTACGAACATTCGCGGCCAGAACACGGTACCCCCGAAGCCGGTAGAAACGGCGAGCCTGCCGCTCGGCGGCGGCGCCGATGGCAGTCGTGCTGCGCGGTCGTTCGCGCGGCGAGCTCTTACGCCGCCGAAGACGCGGCAGCATTCTCGGTCGGCTCGTAGCAGAGCGCCTGGAACGAGCGGCGGTGAATCTCCGACGGACCGCAGCGGCGAACCGCCGCCGAGTGGGCAGGCGTGATGTACCCGACGTGGGAGGAGAAGCCGAATGCCGGGTAGAGGGCGTCCGCACGGCGCATGTAGCGATCCCGCACCACCTTCGCCACGACGGAGGCGGCGGCGATCGCCGCGCTCTTCTCGTCTCCGTCGACGACGGCCGTGTGCCTCGGCGCGGTCGGGCCGAGCCGGAATCCGTCGACGAGGCATGCTTCGGCGGGCGGAGAGAGCGCGGCCAGAGCGGATCGGAGGCCGGCGAGGTTCGAGCGGTGAAGACCTTTGCGATCGATCTCCGAGGGCGGTATCACGCGGACGACGACCCGCTCCGCGCAACCCAGCAGGGCGCGAAGCAGCAGCTCCCGCCGCGCCGGCGTGAGCTGCTTGGAATCGTTCAGGAGCGCGAGCGGGCGCACCCGCTGGTCGCGGAGGCGGGCATAGTCGAGGAGAACCCCTGCGACGACAAGCGGTCCGGCGAGGGAACCGCGGCCCGCCTCGTCAGCGCCGGCCACGAACCGCGCGCCCAGCTTGCGATCGAACCGGAGGAGCTTCTGACCGGTTGTGACTGGCATTGGGCGAGAATAACGCTCGGGGCGGCCGAGATCCGCACGTGGACGTGCCGTTAGTGCAACGAAATTGGCAGGAGGCGGCTAGCGCTGCTTCTCGCGAACGCGGGCCTTCTTGCCCACCTTGCCGCGCAGGTAGTACAGCTTCGCCCGGTTGACATCCCCGATCGCCATGACCTCGATCTTGTCGATCTTGGGCGAGTGGAGGGGAAACGTCCGCTCGACACCCACGCCGAACGAGTGCTTCCGCACGGTGAAGGTCTCGCGCACGCCGGGGCCCTGACGCTTGATCACGATGCCCTCGAAGACCTGGATCCTCTGGCGCTGCCCCTCGATCACGCGGAAATGGACACGGACCGTGTCGCCCGCCTTGAAGCTTGGCAGGTTGGGCCGCAGCTGTCGCTGCTCGAGTGACTCGATGATCTTGCTCATTGCGAGGACGGCGCCGGAAGGCCGGGGAATGCTAGCGAACGGAGATCCGCTTTGGCGGCCAGTAGGTGGCGAAGACAGGCCCGATGAGATTCTCTCTAGGCACCGGGCCCCACCTGCGGGAGTCACACGACTGGTTGCGGTTGTCACCCAGCATGAAGTAGTTGTCCGGTGGGATACGGGGCCAGGTCTCGGTCTCGCCGATGTCGCGCCGCTCCGCTTCCACGTAAGGCTCCTTGAGGCGCTTTCCGTTGACGTACATCACCCCTTCGCGCTCGGAGATCTTGTCGCCGGGGAGGCCCACGATCCGCTTCACGAACGTGCCTCCAGCGCCACAGCGCTCGCGGGCCCGTGCGGGCGTCTCGAAGACGACGACCTCGCCGCGCTCGGGCTCCCGGAAGCGGTAGATGAAACGGTTCGCGAGCACCCGGTCCGAGTAACCGGCGAGGCAACCGGCGCCGTCCGCGCAGTGCAGCGTCGGCTCCATGGACGACGATGGAATCCGGTAGGGATTGACCACCCAGGCCTTGATGGCCAGGACGATCGCAACGGCGCCCACAATCGTCACCACCCAGTCGATGGTCACGCGCCACCCGTTCGGGAGGCCTCGTGTGAGGCGGTCGACGGGATTCCTCATGACGGCCCTCCGGGCGCCGCGGTGAGCCGCGAGGGGCGAGCTCGCCGCCGGCTCTGCTCGCGCCGCCAGTGGTCGATGCGGGCGTGATCTCCGGAGAGCAGCACGTCCGGGACCATCCAGCCGCGAAACTCGGGGGGGCGGGTGTACTGCGGGAAGCCCGCACCGCCCTCGAGCTCTGCCGAGAACGTCTCGAAGCGGCCGGATTCGACGTTCCCGAGCGCGCCGGGCAGCCGCCGGGCGATCGCGTCCAGCATGACCATTGCCGGCAGCTCGCCGCCCGATAGGACGTACGGGCCGATGGAGATCGCGTCCGACGCCAGGTGGGTCACGATGCGCTCGTCGAAACCCTCGAAGCGGGCGGACAGAAGCGTGAGCCGGGCCTCCGCCGCGAGCTCCTCCACGATCGCCTGATCCAGCTGTCGTCCCTGGGGCGAGAGGGCTACCACTCGGTGGTCGGGCACACCCCCGTAGGCCGCCTCGAGCGCCGCCGCGACCACGTCGACGCGGAGCAGCATTCCCGCCCCTCCGCCGTAAGGCTCGGCGTCCACCTCACCCGAGCGAAGCGGCGTGCTATCACGCAGGTTGAAGAGCCTGAGCTCGAGGGCGTTCCCGAGCACGGCGGCCACGGGCCGCTGCTCGGTGATCCAGGCGAAGGCGTGGGGAACGAGGGTGAAGACGTCGAGCTGCAAGGGCGGTTTCGGAGGTTACCCGGGCTCGGCGAACCCGGTCGCGATTGTGATTCGCCCCGCATTAAGCTCGACCTGCGTCACGCAGGCTTCCACGAGGGGCAGCTGGAGGCCCGAGTCGAGCTCCAGCACGTCGTTCGCGACGCCGGGAGCGACATCGACGACCCGACCGAGCGGGCGCCCACCTTCCTCGACCGCCTCGAGACCGACGAGCTGGAACACGTAGTACGAATCGGCCTCGGGCGGCGGCAGCTGATCGCGGGACACTTCGAGCTCTGCGCCCCGCTCGACCACCCGGTCGAGCCGGATCACGCGGCGTCCACCCGCCTGCTTCGACTCGACCACACGGACGTTTGCGCCGGCCGCGAAGAGATCCGCGCCCACGGCGAAGCGCTCGGCATCGCTCGACGCGCCGTCGACTACGAACGCGCCCGCAAGGCCGTGCGGGCGACCCACCCGGCCGACGCCCACTCGCTCGCCGCTATTCCGCAATCTCGAGCAGAACGCGCCGGTCCGACCGTGTCGCGCTCGCCCGAATGACGGTGCGGAGCGCACGTGCGATTCGCCCCTGGCGGCCGATCACCTTGCCGACGTCCTCGGGGGCCACGTGCAAGCGCAAGACGAGCCCCTCCTCGCTTTCCTCGCTTTCCACACGAACCGCATCGGGCTGGTCGACGAGCCTGCGCGCGAGATACGCAAGCAGGTCAGCCACTCAGGTTCTTCACCTTGAGCAGCCGAGCGACGGCTTCCGAGGGCTGGGCGCCCTTCCCCAGCCAGTCCTTCACCTTCGTCTCGTCGAGCTCGATCGTCGACGGCTCGGTCTGCGGGTTGTAGCGCCCGACGATCTCGATGAACTTCCCGTCGCGCGGCGCGCGCGCATCGGCCACCACGACGCGGTAGATCGGATTCTTCTTCGACCCCACGCGTGCCAATCTCATTCTGACCACGGCCATTCCTTTCCGCTACGCGGAAAGGAATGGTTAGAACACCTTTCCGCACGCTTGCTTTCCATGTTTTTCTAGCGCTTCCCCACGAAGTCGGGAAGCGCAGGCATCTTGCCCTTTCCCATTTGCTTTGGAAATGGGGGAACCCAGGGTTCCCCCATTGGCCCCCTCCTTCCTCGCTGCTCGAGGCTCATGTCGGTGTGGCTCCCGCCGGGCAGAGCCCGGCTCCGCCGGCACGACCTAGTTTTTCCTACGGCGTCGCAAATCACCGGCGCCCGGCCCTCGTCAGCTCCGGAAGCGTGGGCATCTTGCCCTTTCCCATTTGCTTCATCATCTTCTGCATCTGCTTGCGCGCGGCCAGCAGCTGATTCACCTGCTGGACGCTCGTGCCGCTGCCTTTGGCGATGCGTACTCGCCTGGAGCCGTTGATCAGGTGTGGGATGCGTCGCTCCTGCGGCGTCATGGAGAGGACAATGGCCTCCACGCGCGCCATCTCGCGCTCGTCCACGTTGACATCCTTCAGCTGGCTCCCGAGCCCCGGGATCAGCGAAAGGACACCCTTGAGAGGACCCATCCTTCGTAGCATCCGATAACTCGCGAGGAAGTCATCGAAGGTGAACTCCCCCGCTCGCAACCGTCGCTCGAGGGCCTCCTGCTCGCCCTCCGAGGCCGCCTGCTCGGCCCTTTCGATCAGGCTCAAGACGTCACCCATACCGAGGATGCGCGATGCCATGCGATCGGGATGGAAGTACTCGAGCTGATCGAGCTTCTCGCCGACCGACACGAGCTTTATGGGCTTACCCGTGACCGCTCGCACGGAGAGCGCAGCACCGCCCCGCGCGTCGCCGTCGAGCTTCGTCAGCATGACGCCGTCGAACGCCACGCGCCCGAGGAATGCCTCGGCCACAGCAACCGCCTCCTGGCCGGTCATCGCGTCAAGGACGAGGAGCACGTTCGTCGGCTTTGCGACCGCGCGGACGCCCGCGAGCTCCTCCATCAACCCCTCGTCCACGTGCAGCCGGCCCGCCGTGTCGACGATGACCACGTCCCGGTCGTCCGCCTCGGCACGTTGAAGGCCCTTCCGGACTGCCACGATCGGATCCTTGGTGTCTTCGCGGTAGACCGGTATCTGAATCTGCCGACCTAGCTGCTCCAGCTGATCGATCGCAGCGGGACGTTGCAGGTCGGCGGCAATGAGGCCGGGCGACTTCCGCTCTCTGCGCAGGAGCAGCGCCAGCTTGGCCGCGCCTGTCGTCTTGCCGGACCCCTGGAGGCCCGCGAGCAGGATCACCGTGGGTGGACGCCCCGCAAACGCAAGCTTGGAGTCACCTGTCCCCATCACGGCGGTCAGCTCCTCGTGGACGATCTTCACGACCTGCTGGCCCGGCGTCAGGCTCCGCATCACGTCGGCGCCGAGCGCTCGCTCGCGAACACGCGCAACGAAGTCTTTGACCACCTTGAAGTTCACGTCGGCCTCGAGCAGCGCGAGACGGATCTCACGCATTGCGCGGGAAACGGCTTCCTCGTCCAGCCGACCCCGCTTGCGCAGGTCACCGAGCGCCGCTTGCAGCTTGTCGGAGAGCGTGTCGAACACGGCCGACAAGTGTACTCAGGGGCCTTTTACCGCCCTCGAAAACATGTCTGGGGCTCGTACACTGGCGACATGGGTCTTTGCGGCGTATGCGGCGCGGAGAACGCACGCGAGGCGCACTTCTGCTCATCCTGTGGAAGCCCGCTGAGCGCGCCGACAGGCGCCGGCGAGACGCGCAGAGTCGTCACGATCCTGTTCAGTGACATCGTCGATTCCACGCCCCTCGGCGAGCGCCTCGACCCCGAGGCGTTACGACGTGTGATGCGTCGCTACTTCTCGGTGATGTCGGCTGCCCTCGAGCGACACGGGGGGACGGTCGAGAAGTTCATCGGCGACGCGGTCATGGCCGTGTTCGGGATTCCGGCCGTGCGAGAGGACGATGCACTGCGGGCGGTCCGCGCCGCCGGGGAGATGAGTGCCGCGCTCGCCGCGCTCAACGACGAGCTCCGGGCGGGCTGGGACGTCGAGATACGGGTGAGAACGGGTATCAACACCGGCGAGGTCGTTGCGGGCGACGTGACGACCCGGCAGACCTTCGCCACGGGCGACGCGGTCGTCGTGGCCCACCGCTTGGAGCAAGCGGCCGGCGCCGACGAGATCCTGCTGGGGGAGCAGACGTACCAGCTGGTTCGGGAAGCCGTCAGTGCCACGCCGGTCGGAGCCCTCGACCTCAAGGGCAAACAGCATCCGGTCTCAGCCTGGCGCGTGGTGGAAATCGGCGATCCACCGACGATCAGCCGTCGCTTCGACTCACCGCTCGTCGGCCGAACGGCCGAGCGCCGAGCCCTCCACGACGAGCTCGAGCGAGCGAGCGCGCAGCAAGCATGCCGCCTGGTGACCGTCCTCGGCGCGGCCGGCGTCGGCAAGTCTCGCCTCACGAGCGAGTTCGTCGGCGACATCACGGCGCGCGCGCTGGTTCTGGAGGGGCGCTGCCTGAACTACGGCGAAGGCATCACGTACTGGCCGATCAAGGAGATCGTAGAGCACGCGACCGGGATCTCGGAGACCGATTCGCGCGAGCAGGCGCGGGCCAAGATCGGGCGCCTCCTTCCCGACGACGAGCATGCGGAGCTGATCTGTCACCGCGTGGCGGCAGTGGTCGGGCTTCGTGACGAGGTCGCCGGCTCCGAGGAGACCTTCTGGGGTGTCCGGCGCTTCTTCGAGGCACTTGCTCGCGAGCAGCCGCTCGTCGTCATCTTCCAGGACATCCACTGGGCAGAGCCCACTCTGCTCGACCTGATCGAGTACATGGGCAGGTGGAGCCGCGGCGTGCCGATCCTCGTGCTCAGCCTGGCGCGACCCGAGCTGCACGAGACCCGCCCCTCGTGGGGAGCCGGAGCTCCACACGCATTGTCGCTTACGCTCGATCCGCTCAGCGCACCAGAAAGCGTCGAGCTGGTCGGGAACCTGCTCGGCAAGGAACGGCTGGACGAGGCGTCCGCCGCTCGCATCGTCGAGCCCGCCGAAGGGAATCCCCTCTTCGTCCAGGAGATGCTCCGGATGCTCGTCGACGAAGGCGCGCTCGAGCGCAGCGCCGGCGAATGGCGTCCGGTTCGCGACCTCTCGCGGATCAGCATGCCGCCTACGATCCAGGCCCTCCTCGCCGCCCGACTCGACCGCTTGGACGAGCCGGAGCGCGCGATCATCCAGCGCGCCTCCATCGCTGGGAAGATCTTCTGGTGGGGAGCGGTCGCGGAGCTCACGCCCGCGCCACTCCGATCGGAGGTAGGCGGCCGCCTCCAAGATCTTGTCCGCAAGCGGCTGATCGAGCCGGATCCAACGAGCTCCGCCGAGGAGGATGCGTTCCGGTTCGCGCATATCCTGATCCGGGACGCAGCGTACGGCGGGATGCCGAAGGAGCTTTGCGCCGACCTGCATGCGCAATACGCCGCCTGGCTGGAGCAGAAGGCCGGAGAGCGGGCCCCGGAGCTCGAGGAGATCCTCGGCTACCACCTCGAGCAGGCCTATCGCCTGCGGGAGCAGCTCGGGCCGGTCGACGAGGCCGCGCGAGCGGGGGCGACGCGTGCGGGCGAGCTGCTCGGATCCGCGGGCAGGCGCGCGTTCGCGCGCGACGACATGCCCGCAGCTTTGAGCTTGCTCGACCGAGCCGTCTCGCTCATGACCGACCAGCATCCCGCTCGACTCGAGCTCGTCCGCGAGCTGAGCGGCGCTTTCTGGGCGGTAGGCGAGGTCGCGCGCGCGGAGTCGCTCCTGAACGGCCTCCTGGAAGCCGCTTCGGCGGCCGGCGATCGGCGTATCGAGTGGTACGCCCTGCTCGAGCGCGCGGGAAGGCGGAACATGATTGATCCGAGCGCGACAGCCGACGACCTGTTGCAGGTGACCGAGGACGCGATTCGCGTCTTCGAGGAGCTCGGAGACGATCTGGGGCTGGCCCGGGCGTGGCGCCGCATGTCGCTGGCTCCGCGGGCCCGAGGTCAGTTCGGGATCAGCGAGGCAGCTGTCGAGAGGGCGCTGCATCACGCCCGGAGGGCTGCCGACGGTCAGGAGGAGGCGCGCAGCATCGACTATCTCTGCACGATTCTCGTCATGGGCCCGGCGCCGGTGCAGGACGCCCTCCGCCGCTGCGAGGAGATGCTCGCGGCGGTTCGAGGCAACCGCCTCATGGAAGCGAACGTCGCCACCTCGCTCGCGGCTCTCGAGGCCATGCGCGGGGCCTTCCCCAAAGCCCGGTCGCTGTCCGAGCGCGGGGAGAGAATCTACGACGACCTCGGTCTCCGCCTCGCCCTGGTCAACGCCTGGGAGATCGCCGGCTATGTCGAGCTGCTCGCCGGTGACGCAGCTGCAGCGGAGGGGTTCGTCCGTCGTGGCTACGAGCTGCTGGCCGCGGCCAGAGGCAAGGCCAGCGTGCTCGCCTTCCACGCCGCACTCCTCGCGGACGCCTTGCTCGCACAAGGAAAGGTGGTCGACGCCGACCACTTCGCGCGAACGAGTGAGGACCTCGCCGCGGAGGACGATGTCGAGGCTCAGGTGCGATGGCGAGGCGTGCGGGCGCGGCTGCTTGTCGGACGTGGGCGATCGGACGAAGCTGCCGGCCTGGCGCAGCGAGCTGTCGAGTTGGCAGGCATGACGGATGCGCTGAATCTCCACGGCGACGCGCTGATGGACCTGGCCGAGGTACTCCGAAAGGCCGGGGACGAGGACGCAGCAGCGTCCGCAGCGCGCGAAGCGCAGGCGCTCTACAAGGCAAAGGGCAACGTCGTGGCGGCTCGCAAGGCCGCGTCGCTGCTCGGCGAGCGCATCGGCTGATCACAGTTTGTTCGCCGCCCGAAGCCGGTTATCGTTGGCCCGGGGAGCCAAACAGGAGGAGGATGATGGAGAGCAAGCACAAGGGCAGCTCCGACAAGGGCTTCAAGGAAGCGACTCAGGAAGCTGCCAAGAAGGTCACTCAAAGCGGCACGTACGTGGTCGCCAAGACAGAGGTCGACATAGTGCACCAGTCTCCCGGCCATGTGACCGAGTACCACGTCTGGATCGAGAAGATCTAGACAGAATCCGAGGCTGTAGAGCCGATACGACGCGAGAGGAGAAAACATGGCGAATGTCGCCAAGGTAGTCACCATCATCGGATCATCGCCGGATGGCTTTGCCGAAGCCGCGAACACGGCGGTTCAGGAGGCGGCGAAGACGCTACGTGGCATCACGGGCGCCGACGTGATCTCGATGAGCGCCGAGGTTCAGGGCGACAAGATCACCGAGTACCGAACGACGGTCAACATAGCCTTCGCGATCGAACGCTAGAGCAAAGA